>CAYGRM010000255.1:0-9833 GCA_964352225.1 uncultured Saprospiraceae bacterium
GTATTCCGATGCGGGCTTCAAAGAAGCGTTTTTTATTTATTCCCCGATCCAGGGAAATAGCTTTCATAAAAGCATGCATTTCCATTCCGGCTTTAACAACCTGTGCCGCCCCTTCAGGTGTGGATCCCGACAAGCCCCCGACACACATATAAGCATCTCCAATTGTTTTGATTTTTTCTAAACCATATTTTTCTATGATCTGATCAAATTTAGAGAAATAGAAATCGATCTGTTTGACCAATTCTTCTGGCGGTAAATTTTCAGAATATTTTGTAAAATCCTTAAAGTCAGTAAACAACACCGTAACGGATTCAAATCTTTTGGCTTTCACTTTACCTGTTTCTTTTAATTCTTCCGCCGTTTCTGCCGGCAAAATATTAAGCAACAGTTTATCCGATCTCTTTTTGGCTTTTTTAATGGATAGATAAAACTTGTAAAGGGTGAGTAATAAAATGGTAATTAATCCCAAAATGATTAAAATACTTATGCTAATAATCTTTTGATTTCTTTTTACTTGATTGAGTAAATCAACTTCCCTTTGTTTTTGCGAAACCTCAAAATCGGTTCGCAAGTCAGCCATCGTTTGTATCTCGTTCAAGTTGTTTATACTATCCCGAGAAGCAATATATTCTTTATAGTGAAATAAAGATTTATCCGCCTCACCAGCTTTTTCAAACAACTCAAAAAGTTTTAAATGTGCATCACCAATCTGTTTTTTTAATCCATTAGATATTGCAATGTCAAGGCTTTTTTTCGCATAGCTTACGGCCTTTTCATTATTACCTTTGTTTTGATAAATGTCTGAAATGTAAGTGAGATAAATGGCAATAGGGTAGAAGTCTTCCAACTCTTCCATGATCCGAATGGCCTCATTCATATTTTTCTCTGCAGGAATATCATTGCCCATTTCGGCTTCTATCATTCCGATATTTCCAAGTGCATATGCTTCTCCAAGAAAGTATTTAAGTTGTTGAAAAATTTTTCCCGCTTCTTCTGTAAATTGCCTAGCAGTATCTAACTGACCGATATTGAAATATTCATCTCCTGCATTTAAAAGAGAAGAAGCTATCTTCATGGAGTCATTTTTGAGCCAATTATTTTCAATTGCTTTTTTATAATAATTAACCGAATTATTACTATTTCCGATGATAGAATAAACATCAGCGATCGCCATATAAACATCTCCTAAATTGATATCTTCCTGCATCGCATATTTTGCTCCTTCAAAATAACTTTCCAAAGCTTCGCTAAGATCACCTTTCAATCGAAGCGCATTTCCTTTTAAATAATATCCTTTATACAAATAAGCAATGGAGTCCTGACGTTGGGCGAGGTTTAACAATTCATTGGCAAATGTCAATTTCTTTTCAACATCTGTATGATTAAAAGACAGTTCGGATAATATCCACAGTTTTTTATTTTGCTCATATTCCCTAGAGTTATACACTAGTTCAAGGCTATCTGCAAATTTTTGATTTTGTGCAAATGTGGAATAAGGCAATATCAAAAGAAAACTTATGACTAAATAAATCTTCTTTTGATAAAAACACCTTTTTACTTTTTTTGATATTATACTCTTCAATTAATTTAAATGGTAGGTTTGACTTGAATTTTTGGATCTTCTATAAATGGAGTGCTTATTGATTGTCCTTCGACGGTATAAGAAATATTGTAAGCTTCTATAGAGTCAAGTCTAGCATTTTTTGATACACGAGCTATCCATGTTCCATCTGATTCTTTTTTGGGGCCTATGTCAAATATGTCAAATTTATTTTGAGGTGATTTACTGGTTATTGCCACGATTTCAGATATATCTCCGTTGGAAATCCATTTTATTATATCTCCTGGAATTACCTGTGTAATGAGATTAGCATTTTCGATGGCAGTAGTTCCTTTATTGCCTTGCCAATCTGATATTTGTAGTGGAGCTTGACGAGCGGTAGTCGCCGAAATAGTAATTTTTCTTTCAGGCATAATCATTGATTTTTTAGGTTAATCAAAAAAATAAGTGATACCCATTTTTTCGAAAGTATGAATGTTTATCATAGGTTAAGGTAATGAGAAAAATTGTATTTACTAGTGTATGCTTAAATAAAAAATACTTAGTCTGGTTGTAATCTCACCTAAGAATAGTGAAGTCTGCATGTAGTATCTTGCTTTTTTTTTATAAAAAAGGGAGTCCCTTTTTTATAAAAAAAAACAAATCTAATAGAATTTTAACTTTGACAAAAATCTTGTAACAATGAAAAATTTATGGTTCATAATATGGATGTTTTTTATATGTTTCACTACGACAGCGCAGTTCACTATTATCATAGATGATTGGCCTAATAATACTCCTGGAAACGATCCGATCCATATTGCTGGAGATTTTCAAGGCTGGGATGCAGGAAGTGCTGCACATATATTAACCAAAGATACCTTTCTCAATATTCATTATATCACTCTCCAAGCTGGAACAGGAGACATCTCCTTCAAATTTACTCGTGGAACATGGGGTAAGGTAGAAGCGGATGGAAGTGGTGATTTTATTCCTAATCGATTTTATGCTCCTTCAGTTGGAGATACTATTTATCTACAGATTTTAGGTTGGGAAGATCTCAATGGTAATGGCGGAGGGGTTAGTACCGCTACTGATAATGTTAGCATCATTACCGATAGTTTTTACATGTCGGAGTTTGATCGTTACCGCAGGGTCTTGATTTATCTTCCTCCCGACTATGCCTCCTCTGGCATTGATTATCCTGTCTTATATATGCACGATGGGCAAAATGTCTTTGATGCGTCGACTTCTTTTGTAGGGGAGTGGGAGGTGGATGAGACTCTGAATAGTTTACATGCCGTCCGCCTAGTGCGAGCATTTATTAATTAAAACTTTATGTTGAATAACTTCTAAAAGGTTTAAAACCTTCAGAAGTTATTCAGCATAAAGTTTAATGTTTTAGGATATTACTTCTTCTGTTTCTTTTATTTTAAATATTGTTTCGTATTCTTGGGTATTTGGCAAATCATGTAACCAATATTCAGAAGAGAAGAGAGTAATATTGAATGAAGTTTCAGACAGTTTTTTGATCTCACTTTTCCAAACAATTCCATCTGCATCATCGAATTTTTTTAAGCCTTGGATATCTTCTTCATACAATCGCCCAATTACAGAATGACTGCCCATCGCTGGCAATAATGCTTTGAGGAGGATTTCATTTTTCCATTTTTCATTTTCCAAAAACGAAGAGAATTCTAGTTCTAAATCAAAGTTGATTGCTACTACTTTACAGTTTGGAAAACGACCGTTAAATGATTTGAACAGTAATTGATTGACGTTAAATAATTCATGATGTAAAAAAATGTTAGGGTATTCCTCGGATGCTTTATCCTCTTGCATTTCATGAGACAACTGTTCAATTTGTCCTTTCGTCAATTTTTCACTTAATCTATAATTTAATACTACTTCTGCGCTTTCTTCAGGATCTTGATCTGATAAAGCCATATAAGTCATCTCCTGAATTTCGTCATCAGCAACTTCATCGGAGAAACCTAATTCGTCTAAAATATTTTTATAATCTTCCTTACTCCAGGTACTTGGAATTTCATTCAAAGTTTGTTTAGAGATGATTTTTATTTTGCAATTAATTTTTTTCATATTGTTATTGTTATTTTTTTCATATTGTTATTGAGTGAAAAATTCATTTATCTATCGTCCCGTCACCAAGACTGCTACTCCAATTTTTCCATAAGTATGAAAAAGTGGAACCGCTGCCACCGTCTTATCTACCTCCTGATACCAGGATAGATTATTAGATTTTATATCGACTTTAGGCATAATATTTTGGATGGCTGCGTTAATTTGCTTTTGATTGGTAGTATAAATAATCTTACCTTTTCTATCCACAATGAGAATACCTACCACATTATCTGACTCCATCAATATCTGAATAATGTCTTGGACATCATCCGTATTTTTTCCAACCAGGATTTGCTTACCTATGATCGAAAGTAATTTTAAAATCGATTTAGAGGAAACAATAGGGATTTGTGAATATTCGGCAAATGCTTTTTCAAAATTAGCATCCACATTTTCAGGCATCAATAATTCTTCGAATAAACCAGTCGAATTAGTCTTGAATTTTGAATCTTCATTTGTTCCAACTTCTACTTTAGCAGCAGCTTTAGCTGTTGCACTATCAATTTTTCCATACGAAGTGTTTACTTTGAAAAGGTCAACGGTGGAAGTTTCGACTGGTTGTGGAGTTTCGTATTGAGGTGTATTTTCAACAACCGTATCTTGAGAAAAAGCGATCTCTGTTGAATCCTCCAAAGCCACTTGAGTCGAATCTCCTAAAACATTATTTTCTAAAATCGAATCTTGAGGACTGGTATCTAGCAAAGTATCATTAGAAATAGGAGGATACTCGGTAAATATTTTATTGGTAGATAAAATTCCTAATTGTTGAAAACCAAAATATCCACCAACTCCAAATATTATGATCAAAGCAAGCCAAGTCCACCAAGATGTTTTCTTTTTTTCAGCAGAAGTTTCTGGATTTATGTCGTTATTTTCTTTCATTTTTAAGTTATTACTTTTTGAAAAAACAGTTTTGAATAAGTATATAACAAAACATTTACGCAATTTTTATTTTTGCAAAAATCCGCTATGCTAAAATATTTTCATTACCAGAATCCTGAATAAACAAACAAGAAGTATCGGTTTGGTTGATCATGTTAGCATAATAATCCAAGTCTATTTTGTCCTCGGTAGCAAAAATATTTATATCTGCATACGGTCCGTCTGTGATAAGTTCATCTATCTCGCCAACCATCACAACTGTATCAGTAATTGGCAATCTAGCAAGTTCTACAATATCTTTCAAAAATCGTTTTGCCAATTTTTTTTCTTCTTTTTTATTTACGATCGAAATCAAACGAATATCAGCTTTCCAGTTTTGCATTAGTTTGAAGGCAATCAAAATTGGTAGATCAATGCTTCCTGTTCCTTTGTCGATATTCCATTGGCCTGCTCGATCATCTATCCAAATATTTATTTTTTGTCCTTGACCTAGTAATGCTCGTGGATGAGGAACAAATAAAATTACTCCTAATTCAAGTCGTTTGGCTTCTGCCATAATTGATGGAAACCCATCAATGGATTCCTTGCTTTCCAGCATGGAAAGAAATATGATATTAGGTTTAAAGAAGGCACTACTCAATGCTTGGTTCCCAAAGTTTACTCCTTCGGCAAATGAACTCGTCTTCATAATGGAGGTAGAACTAAACACTCCTCTGTTTTTAAATCCTGTAGCAATTTGATCTAGCTTTTTCTGTAAGTTTTTATCTTCTCCATTTTGGCTGATACCCATAAGTGTTGCTGAACCTTTGGAGTAGGCTATATCTTTGATCAATGCAAACGAACCTTGTACCGAAGAGGCATCAGAACATGGAACAAGTAAGTTGGGCTTCCATGACCGTTCTTGTTTGTGTGAAATTCCAGCTGTGTGTTTGGCTGCCCATTCCGAAAATGAAGAAAACATTCCAGATCGAACATCCTCAAATGGAGTCTCCAAATCACTCCGACTCAAAATACTATAGACGATAAACATCAATGTCCAAGAGGCCAAACTAATGGTTGGATTGATAATAAACATCGCCAAAACACTACTAATTAATCCAATCCAAGGAACTACCCATTTTACTGTAAAGATCGGTCTAAAACTTATGAGACCTAAATTTTGCTCAATGATGACCACTACATTTAGCATAGCATATGTAATCAAAAAGAACATGGTCACCAATGGAGCAATTGCATTCAAGTCTCTTAAAAGCATGGTTATGAAAATCAAAAGGCCGGTAACAATCATTGCATTTCGAGGTTGTCCTAGATCGTCTTGAAAAGCTAACCATTCACCTTTGGGTAACACTTGATGTTGTCCCATCGCAAATAAAATTCTCGAAGAACCAATAATAGAAGCTAAAGCAGAGGAGAAGGTTGCTCCCAAAACTCCAGCAATCAACATTGGAGGATAAAATGAACGTTCGATAATAATGTTATAATTTGAAATCATTTCATTCTCGGTAGCAGAGCGAGCTATCCAATAAGCAAGAAACATATAAATGACAAAACTCACCGCTATTGCCCATAGCGTTCCTTTGGGAATACTGTTTCGTGGATCTTGCAATTCTCCTGACATATTTGCCCCTGCCATGATACCAGTAGCAGCGGGAAAGAATACTGCAAAAACTGTCCAAAAGTCTGAGCCTCCAAAATTATTTTCAGGCGAACCTCTAAATGTTCCCCATCTAGCTGCCTCTTCTGTTGGAATTTGCATAGAGCCATAATAAGAGGCAAAGACGATAGAAATCAAGGAAAGGCAGATTATCCCCATAATCAGAAATTGAGTCTTGATCGCTAAATCAGCACTTTTATAAGCAATAGCATATAGGACTGCGAATACTGCTAAATCTACCAAGAAAGCGTTATGGTCAGGAAAGATAGAAAGCCATCCTTCTCTAAATCCAAAAATATACATCGTGACTGCTAGCCCTTGTGATATGTATCTAGGTATTCCTAGACTTCCACCTACTTCTAGTCCTAATGACTGAGAAATTATAGCATAAGCCCCACCTGCACCAATTCTAATATTAGTGGTAATCGAAGACATCGATAAGGCCGTACAAAGTGTTATCACGAAGGAAACGATAATAATTAACCAAGCTCCAAGTAGACCAGCATTCCCAACTACCCATCCCAAACGGAGATACATGATAACACCCAAAATGGTTAAAAGAGTTGGGGTAAAAACACCCCCAAAGGTTCCGAATTTTTTTGGTTCTGCCATTTTATTTTATTTAAAAATTACCATTTTTTTTAGAATTAAGTCTATTTTTAAACCATTAAGATAGATGGATTTTTAGAAAAAGTGAGGATTGGTAAGATAAAGAGTATAATCCTTTGGTTTGGTCACTTCTTTTGGTTTACAGTTATAATGAGCGTTATATTCGACTGAAAAAGTAGTCATTGCTTTGCGATTATTTATCAAGAATAAATTGCTTATCCAATGATTAGAATTATTTGAATACTTTTGTACTTTAAATCTTGTTTATCTAAAATGGACATAATAATTTTTCCATGAAAAAGATATTTAAACGATTAGGGAAATGGTTATGGAACCAATTGGTTCGTTTGATTACTGCAATTAGAAGTTTTTTAGTTGGTGTTCCTGCAGATATTCGAGATAGTATTTTTCAATTTGGAGCTTGGGGAAAGAAACAACTAGACAAGCGGATTAATGCCTTTCAAAAAGAAAGATTGCATAGTGTTATTTTTAAAAGTGATTCTCCAGAAGGAAGAAGATTTGACCAAATTATTACCTGGGTAATTGTTATTAGTGTTTTATCTGTTATTTTTGAAACGGTATCAGAGTTTCATAAAACCTATTGGTGGATATTCTTTGTTTTGGAATGGGTGGTTACAGTTATTTTTACGGTTGAATATATTCTTCGATTATATTGTGCCAAAAACCCTTTGAGATATGCCACTTCTTTTTTTGGTATTGTAGATTTACTCGCCATCATACCTTCCTACCTTGGATTTTTATTTATTGGTATGCAACATTTGATTATTATTCGGGCACTTCGATTACTTAGAGTATTTCGGATTTTCAAAATGGGACATTTTGTATCGGAGGGTGAAGTCATCGTTAATGCGCTTAAAGCAAGTATGACCAAAATCTATGTCTTCGTTTCCTTTATTGTTTTACTTGCAATGATAATCGGTTCGCTCATGTACATTGTCGAAGGTGGTTTCAACGAAAAATTAAATAATATTCCCAAAGGAATTTATTGGGCGATTGTTACTTTAACTACGGTTGGCTATGGAGATGTGACTCCAATTTCTGCCTTTGGTAAATTTCTCGCAACGATTGTAATGATCATGGGGTATGGTGTGATTGCCGTTCCAACCGGAATTGTAACTGCCGAAATTAGTGGTAGGGTGATGAACCTTAAAGAGGTTTTTACAAAAATATGTCAGGAATGTGGCCAGTCAGAACATCATAATGGAGCAGAATTTTGCCACAAATGTGGAGAGGCCTTGTGATTTTTTTTAGTATTCTTTTCTAAGAGACTTTATTTTAAATGAAGCTGTATGGGAGAACGTCTAACGTCCATCGAATAAAGTCTAATCTTTTCTTTTTTGTAATTAGTTTAATCAAGTTCTTTATAGAAAATCAATGCTAAGCTTGAACACTTGATTCGCATCATTTATTCCTCCTTTCTATATTCTAAAATATCACCAGGCTGACAATCTAAAGCTAAACAAATGGCCTCTAAGGTAGAGAACCTAATGGCTCTAGCTTTCCCTTGTTTCAGAATAGAAAGATTGACTGTCGACACGCCTACTTTTTCAGAAAGCTCGTTTAATTTCAATTTCCTTTTGGCCATCATCACATCTAAATTTACTATAATAGGCATAATTGAAATTTTTATATGATTAGTGATTTTTCGATTTGGTTCAATAAATCTTCATAATTCTTTTCGTTTTTACCCCAATCAAACACTTGAAAAAAGGTAGTTGAACAAAAATTCATAATCGTTTCATTTTCATTAGTTTCAAAATCAAAATAAATATTTTCTCCCCAAGACAAAAAGGTTAAAGGTGAGATGGCTAAAATCTGATAGGTGTCATTATCGGTTTTAACTAGTTTGAAATTTAAATCTTTGATTACCTCAATAATTTTATTAAATAGTAAATCTTTAGGTATATCAAACGACTTTTTATGCCTAACCTTAGTGGTCAATAAATTGTATTTACTTGTAAAGTAATGTTTAAACGAAAGTGACTTTCTTATCGTCAAATTGAAAATTAAAAAACCGACTAATAGAAACAGAAATAGCTTAAAATAGGAGGTCTCGCTATATATAGAAACTAATACAACACTCAAGAAGAGTGTTAATACGCCGAAAATATTTTTTTTAGTTGTCATGATAAATGATTTTGTTTATTTAATTCAAAAGTAATTTATAATGAAATGAAAAGCAAATAATATTTAATGTTTATCATTAAATATTTAACTCTTAACGTTTAAGGGTAAACTTTGGGAAAAATAGTAAAATACAATATTATGGTAAGTACAAGTAAAACAACTTCATTTCTTGAAACTTCAAAAATCCTATAAAAAAAACGGATGTACCATTACGATACATCCGTTTTTTTATTAGAAATGAAACTAAGCTAAACTAGCCTCCTGCTGATTCTAAACCAGAAGGAATGTCTCCACCGCCACCTGCAATCAATGCAGCAACGATACAAAGCACGAACAAAGCGACAGCTAAGCCCCAAGTTAATTTCTCAACAAAATCTGTTGATTTAGCAGCTCCAAAAATTTGGTTTGAAGCATTTCCACCAAAAGTGGCATCAACTCCTCCTCCTTTCGGATTTTGGATTAAAACTACTCCCATTAGCATAATACAAACAAGAGCGGTTAATACGGTAATTCCTGATAACATATTGAATTATTTTTTAAGTTTCGCAATTTTTTTTGCAAAGAAACTGCTTTTTTTAGGAAAAATCAAACTTAATCGTTTATACATTCGAATTGCCTTTTTACGGCTACCTTGTTTACCCAACAATTCTGCCAAGGTTTCTGAGACAACATCATCACTTTCTTGAATACTTTTGTTGGCCTCAGCGACTACTTTAGTTTTTTTCTTAATATTCTTCTTATCCTTATCACCTTTCTTTTCCTTCTTCTCTTTTTTTTCTTTCTTCTTTTTTTTCTTCTTCTTTATTTTGGACATTAGTTTTTTCTTTTTCTTCTTAGATTTTTTCATTCTGATCATCA
>CAYGRM010000256.1:0-9788 GCA_964352225.1 uncultured Saprospiraceae bacterium
GTTACGATCTGCTCGTTGCAGTTTACTACTATGAATTATTTGCTTCTTTTGCACCCGATGCAAGCATCGGGGAATTCTTTTGATTAAATATTTCATCAAATTCATATTTCAAATATTTTTATTTCTCTCTAAAAAATCGTATTTTTAAAGTAATAACATACATACAAAATTTTCCAAAATAACAATACTCTTACATTTTAAAATTTGGAAAAATTAAACACTAACCTTCTGAAAGTCAGCGTTTTATACCTGAGAAAATATAACCATCACACCTAATTAGAAATTTAGCTAAGGATTATGAAGAAAAAAAAGAAGGGAAAAAGTTTAACCATTTTTTCCATCAAAAAAAATTCCATTATGGAAGGTCAACCAAATGAGTTACCCTTAACTGATGAGGGAGTCATCAAAAGAGTAGGTCAAAAACTTGCTGTTGCGGCAAGTTCACCTGAAAAAAACAACCTGCATATCATTGCTCGGGGAGAGCATTGGATCGTCAAAAGAGAAGGTGCCCAAAAAGCATATCGAATTTGTGAAACGCAGGAAGAAGCTGTTAACAATGCCAAGGAAATGATTAACCGTGGCCTTGCGACGCACATTATTATTCATGAAGAAGATGGAACGGTTGCACAAAGAATTTAAGCACATAACTAATAGCATTTATTCTATTCAAGGTTTTAAGCATGAGTGTCCAACTTCTAACTTTTAACTTTAAAAGAATAAAATCTAATTATTCCATTTTCAAATCGGAACAAACTGCTAGGAGTTTGAAACAATAGACTTTGATCAAAAAATGGTCAAGTCTAATTTTTTTTAGCCTAAAAAAAAAATCCTAAATGCCCTCATCTACATTTGAAAGAAATGTATTTATCAATTGTCCATTTGATTCCGATTATAAGAAATTTCTCCACCCAATGCTTTTCACCATTGTGTATTTGGGGCTCAAACCTCAGATGGCACAAACGACTGATTCAGGTGCCGTTCGCATTGATCGAATCCTCAAATTAATCAAAGAATCAAAATACAGTATCCACGACTTATCTCGAATCGTAGCGTCTCAAGCAGGAGAAATTGCTCGATTCAATATGCCCTTTGAATTGGGTTTGGACATTGGTATTCGAAATGCTTCCAAACGAAGCCGATTATCTACCAAACAAAATCTAATTATTGAACAAGTCAGTTTCCGTTACCAAAAGGCACTTTCTGACATTTCCGGAAACGATATTCAAGTTTATGGAGATAGTCCCGAACGATTGGTTTTGATCGTGCGAAATTGGTTTACTACCATCATAAATCCCAAGCAACCAAGTGGATCAGTCATCTGGGAAGGGTACAATGAATTTCAAACCTATTTTAAGGCAGTAACTTTGGAAGAAGGATATGATGAAAATGATTTGGAAACACTACCAATCAATGAGTTAATTTATTTTATGTCAAGATGGGTCAAGTCTAAAAACAAATAATTTTCAGTCTCAATTTTTCATGGAAAATAGTAAACAGTTATCATCAAAAATCTGTTTACTTAACGCTTCCCAACAAGATTATAAAACATTAAACTTTTTTGTAATTTTATGCGTAAAAAAATACTCAAAGTATTTTCTTAACTCATTAAAATCCTATTTACAAAATGATAGATACACCTACTCAAATCTTAGGCATCGGAAGCC
This sequence comes from uncultured Saprospiraceae bacterium, assembly GCA_964352225.1. Classification (GTDB taxonomy): domain Bacteria; phylum Bacteroidota; class Bacteroidia; order Chitinophagales; family Saprospiraceae; genus CAJQQY01. The sequence goes on from CAYGRM010000256.1 coordinate 1,665, forward strand.
GAGTTAACCACCCTTCATACGGTCAGGGCGTTGTTATTCGTTTACACAAAATTGCTTATGAAGTTTGCTTCATGACCTATGGCATCAAAAACGTCGGAAAAGAATATACAAAGTGGGACATCATTGAAGCAATGCCACCGGACGAAGAAGTTTCCTTTTCTGAAGCTGAAAGATCATTAGAAAAAATTTTACAAAAATGGTCTGGAATGACCGGAATAGTGGATTTAGGAGACAAATGGGACAACGGAACCCTGATCTTAAAACCAGCAGACGATAGCCTAAAATCTAAAGAAATACCGATTGATACTTTTTTTCATAAAATTGTTATGGTTAGAGATCGTTTAAGAGTAATGGAACAACGCATCAATAGCAGCAAATTAACCGATGAAGAAAAAGTGAACTTACAACAATACATTACCAGAATTTATGGAAGTTTGACTTCCTTTAATGTTTTATTTAAATACAAAAACGATCACTTCGTGGGTGACCGTTCGTAAAATTTACCGCAGAGTTTACAACCAACTCTGCGGTAAAAAAAATTGATTTTACAACATACAATTACATGAAAAATACATCATTTCTACTACTTACCCTTTTTGTAAGTTTATTAGCCATATCATTTCATTCTTGTATCACCGTCGATACTGGTTTTGAAGGATTACCACCTGGTAAATGGAGAGCAGTTTTAAAACTTGACGATAGACCGAGTATCGTCAATAAAAAGGCAGAACCTCTTCCCGAATTAATGGGACTTGAATTTGAGGAAGTTACAGATGGAGAATTACCATTTAACTTTGAGGTTATTCATGATACTGAAACTGAATTTCATATAGAGATCATTAATGGAGATGAACGGATCCGAGTGGATGATGTTACTATTGGTTTAGATCGTGCTACTGCAAAAGATACCGTAGTCATTAATTTCCCACTTTATGAAAGTTATATCAAAGCGATCTTTGAGGAGAGAGTCATGGAAGGTGTTTGGGTGGTTCCTTCTCGGGGAAATTACCAGATTCCATTTCTTGCTAAGCATGGTGAAGGTCATCGATTTTCGACGATTAAAAAAGATCCGGTGATGGATATTAGCGGAAAGTGGGAGGTCACTTTTCTTGATGAAGCCCCTTATAAAGGCATCGGTGAATTTAAACAAAATGATAATATAGTGACGGGTACCTTCATGACTGAAACTGGTGACTACAGATTTCTGCAAGGAGAAATTCAAGAAAACAAAGTTTACCTTTCTGTTTTTGATGGAGCTCATGCATTTTTATATGAGGCCAAAATAAATGCAGCTGATAGTACGATGATTGGATCTTTCCGTTCCGGAAAACACTATAAAACACTTTGGGAGGCAAAGAAAAATGAAAATGCGAAATTGACTAATCCAAATGATTTGACTTTTTTGAAAGAAGGATATGATAAAGTCGAATTTAAATTCCCCAACACCGAAGGAGAAATGGTTTCTATCAATGATGAAAAATATCAAGGCAAAGCAAAGATTATTCAAATCTTCGGAACTTGGTGTCCAAACTGCCGAGACGAAACCAATTTCCTAAAAGAATATTTAAATAACAATAAACACACGGATTTAGAAGTAATTGCTTTGGCCTTCGAAAAACATCGAGCTTTGGAAAAAGCTACAGCCTCGGTTAAGCGCTATAAAGATAAATTAGATTTACCCTACGAAATGCTTATTGCAGGCTATTCAGATAAAGAAGAAGCTGCCCAATCTCTTCCAATGTTGAATCATATTTTGTCTTACCCTACGATGATTTTTATTAATAAAAATGATAAAGTAACCAAAATCCATACAGGATTTAATGGGCCGGCAACGAGCGAATATGAAAATTTCAAAAAAGAATTTGAAGCAAATGTTCGAGAGATTCTTGGTAATTCAGTCAAATAGTTAGTTACTTAATTATGACCTAAACCGAAATACCCGTCAATATTAAAACAATTTTTCAAAATGGATAATAACAAATTTCACCTAGCATATTCTATTGATAATCAAGACATTGCAGAGCAAATCAATAACCATCTTTCCAGAGTTGGAATTGAATTAGATCTTATTGAAGTAACCCACCAAGTTGGTGAAACTACTTTGCAAGAGCGATTGAAAGATGCTCCGAATTTTGTTTTTATCCTAATCAGCACCAACTTTTTAAAGAATGTCAATTGCATGAATCGAAGCCTTTTTATGCTTCAAGAATTGACAATGAATAATCGAGTTCAACCTATCATCATCGACGGTCGGGAACAGATTGAGGGAACCAATACTTTTCAAAATATTCCAACGGAGTTTGACCGAATGACTCATGTGATTCGATATATGAATTTTTGGCAAGATCAATATTTAGATCTAAGAAAAGAACGACGAGATACTCCTACCAATGAATTAGAAAAGTTCGATGAACACCTAAAAGTAATTAGAAGTATCTCATCAGAAATGGGTGATTTTCTAAAATTATTAAAAAATTCCAACTATTGGAATTATGAGCAATTAACCCACAACAGTTACCAATTATTTTTCCAAGCAATTAATAAACCTGGCTTACAGGAAGCTCTTCAACAAGCTATCGCCAATGGAGAAATTCCTCCAATTGCTACTCCCCTAGCCAATCCAACTCCTGTAGAAAAAACTACTGTCCAAGAATCGTCTTCATCTGAGGAAGTTCTATTTGTAGAAGAAAACATAGATAATGACTCTCTTGTAAATATATTGTTACAAGAAGATGTACCTGAAAACAAAATTGAGGAGGAAATCCCTTCACCACCTGAATCAATAATTAAAGATAAAATTGAAAAAACTACTGAGGATACTTTAGAAGTCGATTCTAATCCTGAATTAGACCATAAAGCTATTGTTGAAATACCTGAAACTGAACCAATCGAAATTCCACCACTTGATCCAGAAATCACCGAAAACCAGGATAATTTCCTGAGAATCTCCGAAGAAAATTTAAAGAAAAAAGGAAAAATGCCTTTGCTTGATAAACTTATTGAACACCGAAAAAAAGAGGTTCAACCAGCAGAGCAACCAAGGGAAGAAATAGAAAATATTATTCAAACACAGCAACCTACTTCTAAGTCTTCTGCTCGAGAATTAAGTGAGTTAGCATCAGAAGAAACATCTGATCGTGATGAGGTCTTCGAAAATGCAATCAATAAAGCCATCGAGGAAGAGAAAGAAATTGAAAACGAAATTGAAGAAAATTCCGAAACTGAATCCACTAAAAGCAACGTACGATCCCACCCTATTTTAGATGAAATTTTTCATGATGATGACGAAGAGTTGGACTCAGATGATATGATCGGAAACTTCACTTTATCCAATAGCTCCTCTCCAAAAACAGAGAAAAAAGAAGTTGTAAAAATGACTTGGCAGGAGCAACTTAATAAAGCTAATGACTTAATCGAAAAAGGAAAATTATACGCAGGCTTAAATTTGTTAAGAGAAACTTCTGAGGAAAATGAGGATAATGTTGAGGTAAAATATCAATATGCCTTAAACTTAATCAAGGGTGGAGAAAATAACAAAGCTGCGAGAAGAGAACTAGAAGAAATAATTCATTTAGATCCTAATCATATCGAGGCTTATATTCAACTTTCTCATTTGGCAGAGAAAAAGGGAGATTATTTATTAAGCAAAAACTACTTAGAAAAAGCATTAGAAATAGATCACCAAAATGCTGATCTATTCTATCAGTTAGGCATTTTGACCACAACTAAATTTCCAGATTTGCAGGATCAAGCTGCCAACTATTTTAAATTATCCATCAAAATTGACGATAGCAATCCTGATGCACATTATCGCTATGGACTTATTTTAGATGAGCATCTAAAAAAGCCTAAAAAGGCGATGCGACAATTTGAAATCACCAAAGAATTACAAAACGACCATCGGTTTGTAAGTTATGATTTAGCATTGATGCATTATCGTTTTGGAGAGTTTAAAAAAGCCTCTAAATTTTATCAACAAGCTTGTAAAATTAATCCTGAGTTAAAAACAGAAACGAATGATCGAGCATTCTTAGGTGCAGTTGAATCGGATGCAATTGCTGAGGCAACCACCAGTTTGGATGATTTGTTCCAAGATTTAAGTGAAAATTCAAACGATGAAAGAGAGACTACTTTTCATGCTCAGGAAGTAGATAACAATACATTTACATTTACAGAAGAAGCACCTCAACGAAATGAAAATTTTGAGAAAGTAGTCATGATTTCTGGAGCTACTTCTGGGATTGGAAAAGCTACTGCTACCATTTTTGCTCGCAATGGATATCGATTAATCATTACCGGTAGACGAAGTGATCGCTTAGCTGAAATCAAAGCTGATTTTGAAAAGCAATATCCAACAGAAGTAGAGACTTTAAATTTTGATGTGAGAAAAATTGATGATGCCCACGCTGCCATTGCTTCTCTTCCAGAAGCATGGAATTCAATTGACTTGTTGATTAACAATGCTGGTCTGGCTAAGGGGTTTGAACCTATCCACGAAGGCAAATTGGAAGATTGGGAAACCATGATTGATACTAATGTAAAAGGATTGTTATATCTGACTCGATTAATTTCTCCTGGTATGGTCGCTAGAAGAAAAGGACATATCATCAATGTATGTTCCACCGCTGGACATGAAGTATATCCTAATGGAAATGTTTACTGCGCTACGAAACATGCTGTTGATGCTTTGACCAAAGGGATGCGATTAGATTTATATAAACATGGGTTACGCGTGAGTCAAGTAAGTCCAGCTCATGTAGAGGAAACTGAATTTGCTAGAGTACGATTTGATTGGGATGTGGAACGGGCAAAAATCTATGAAGACTTTCAACCACTACGTGCTGTCGATGTAGCCAATACCATTTATTTTATCGCTACTCAGCCAGCGCATGTTAATATTCAAGATGTCTTGATGATGGGAAGGCAACAAGCGAATAGTAGTAATTTGGATCGGTCTGGAAGATAATGGTTAAATCAATATTTTACTGAGGGCTAACTTTCTTTTTCAAATTAGCTCTAACTAGACTCATTAGTTAAAAAAAAGAAATGTTTTTTAATGAGTAAAAAATTTTACAAACTCAACCATGTGAATAATTAAATACCAATTTATGGCATTTTTAAAATTTGAAAAATTTATTAGGATCACATTTTTAGCATTGAAAAAATTTATCGGATAATCGATAACCACCACAGAAAAGATTGACTAAGAAAGAATACCAAATTAATGGATAGAGAAATAATTTTAAAAGAAGTAATCGAAGGATATCGAAAAACCATTAATCAAAGATATCAATATCAAAATATCAAGTCTAATTATGATATCCCTGATTCAATTGGGGAAGAGACGGTAAATCAAATTAGAAATTATTTCTTGGATTACGTCTATCCAGAATTTGAGCGCCGTCAAGAATTAAACGAAGCTTTCGAAAGTTTAGATAATTATATCAAACATCCAGAAAAACTAATTAGAGTTTTTTTTGATTCTGCTAGACTTATTTTCAGTCAAGGAAGGCATCTTCCAAAAATGTTAAAATCTGGATTGAAAGCGATGAATACATTTAGAGCTGCTTCTAGATTTGAAACCAAATTAGTCGATGAAGCCATTAAAAGTAAGATTCCAGCACCTTATAATATTTCAGATATCAATAGCCTAATTAGCTTATTACCTCGCCAAGAAATACAGCATTTTATAGAAAGCGCTGAATCGTTATTTGAAGTTTTGCACAATAAAACTTTAGTTGATAATATTAAAAAAGCCATTCAGCAGCTCATCGAAATCATGAAAAAGAAAAAAGAAACTTACTCGCTAAATGAAATTAAAGGACTTGAAGTAGGACTTGAAATGCTGACTCAAGGTCATTCACTTTTTTATCAATTATCTGAAGATGATCAGAAAAAATTTGTCCCAATGATTGTAAAAATAGAGCAAGATACATTGGATGATATTTTCTCATAACATCACATTTACAAGTTTTGAATTCTTCGAACAATATCTCCCTCAGACGCGCTACCATCAATGATTTAGCAATCCTCTTGCATTGGGATCAACAACAACACGTTATCGATTCCGACCCTGATGATGATTGGGATTGGAAAAATGAACTTAAAAGATTTCCTGATTGGCGAGAACAATTAATTGCTGAGATTGACGGAAAACCACTTGGATTTATTCAAATAATTGATCCGTATTTGGAAGAATCACATTACTGGGGAGAAGTCGGAAAAAACCTTCGAGCAATTGACATTTGGATTGGAGAGCAAGAGGATTTGGGGAAAGGCTATGGAACCGTAATGATGAATTTGGCTATCAACCGATGTTTTAAAGATCCAAAAGTTACCGCTATTCTAATTGATCCCCTTGAGTCAAATACTCGTGCGATTCGTTTTTATAAAAGATTAGGATTCAAATTTTTAGAAAAAAGAATCTTTGGTGAAAGTCAATGTGAAGTATTAAAATTAGATCGGGAAGATTGGAAAATCAAAAAGAGGTAAAAGAATTAATATTCCTTTACCTCTTTTACTTGAGCATTAAAAAATATCAAAATTTATTGTCATCTAAAATATTGTCTTTTTTTGTATTCCAATTGTTGACTTTTTTTGGAGAACTGCTAAAAATCATTCTCAGATTAAAGAAGCACAGTAACAAAGCAATTCCCAACCATAAATACATCCACACTACTTTTGGCAATATAATCATATGCTCAGCATAAGCTTGCAAATCTGAGGAAGGGCCAACATTAAAATCCTGAATGATATAGAGAATACTCGCCAATCCTAAAAACATCAAAATTTCCCTATCCAATTTTGTATATCGAGAAATCAAAGATAGCGCTATCGCAAAAGCAATCAAAAAGCCTGTCGCAAACAATGAACTAAACCAATACACTCCAGTAAAAACCATCATAGCACATAAGATGGTAACCGTAGTTGCTGCCCATCTTTCTTTTCGAGCTCCAATATAAAAAAGTAGATTTCCCAAAACGGCACTACCAATATACCCTCCCATCAAAATCACTCCACGCCAACCTCCTTGCGACAAGGTCACTCCTGCCCCATTCGATTCGATATTAATATGCAATACCTTACCGCCAGTAATAATGGTCCCTAAGCCATGTCCAAGTTCGTGTAAAAAGGTGACAAGTAGAGTAATCGGATATAAAATTTTAGCTCCAATTTCTCCTCCAAAATATTTGAGCCCTATGTAAAGCCCAGTTACCGCTATGAGTCGAAACAATAGTGAATTTTGCATAAAAGTAATTTTAGTTTAAAAAAAATAAGGTAGGAAAAATATGATTTGATCACTAAAAAATTCGACGAAAGCAGAATTTACAGTTAACTGTAAATGAAGAAAGATCTCGATTTACAGTTAACTGTTATCAAGTTTAGGTTTCTGCAAAAAGCAATTTTAACTCCTTAGCCTCCGATGGTTTTATTCGACCACTAAGCACTAAACGTAATTCTCTTCTTCGAAATGCACTATCATATAATTGTTGTTCTTCGCGAGTAAGCGGATTGAGCTGAGGAACTTCTACTGGCTTTTTCTTTTCATCATCTAAGGCAACAAAAGTGAAATAAGCATGATTACATCTTCTATTTTCATGACCTTTGATATCTGCCGCAAATACTTCAACGTAGACTTCAACCGAGGTATTAAATGCTCGAGTGACTGATGCTTCGAGCGTAATCACATCTCCCATCATAATTGGTTTTTGAAAAGAAACATGATCAACTGAGGCTGTAACTACGTGCGCTTCGCAATGTTTTCCTGCACAAATCGCTGCCACGACATCCATCCATCGCATCAAATTTCCGCCCATTAAATTGCCAATTGGATTGGTATCATTAGGCATAATCATTTCCGTCATTACTGTTTTGGATTCGCTAACTTTTTTTGATTTCATTAATATTTTTTTTTTGCCGTAAGGCTAATTTAATTGTTTGCAAAAGTAACGGTTTTGTTTATTTAAAGTTGTTAAAAGACAACTTTCTTAGCTTTCAAACGATTTAGAAGTAGTAGATTTTATTATTAAAAAATCATTCCTAATTTTAAACCATATATATACATTTAAGGTAACTATTCAGCAAGTTTTAAGATTTGACTTTCGTCAAATAGAAATTGAACGC
>CAYGRM010000257.1:0-9721 GCA_964352225.1 uncultured Saprospiraceae bacterium
ATTTAATGATGAGGCCTAAACAATTAAACACTTTTTAATCTCTCATCATTGCTACCGAATACCCTGTGGCTTTTATTAGTCATGGGGTTTTCTTGTATTATGGATTGTATCCAATGCTCACATTTATTTTTATAGAACTTACCTTAATTTTTGGTCGAAAAAACCCTTTCATTTGCCGAGCAAATTGGAAGTGATTTTTAATTACTCGCAACTTCAGTTTAATTATTTCATTAAAACTACTGACTTATGTTCGACTACAAAATCATCAGAATCCCAATTAGTATGTGGACTGCGAAACCCAAAGAAGATTACCTAGATGTAATTAGAGAATATGCTGCGGAAGGATGGAGATTTATCCAAGTATTCACGCCTCCTGGTGCTGGAACAGGGATGAGTTATTATATCGAAGTTATTTTTGAGAAACCAAAAGAAGAGATTTGAACTCAAAAAGATTTCATCTTTACGAAGGAGTTTAGGAGGAAAGCATCCAGGTCAATTTAACCAAAAAAATTATTTAGATTTAGTAAATTTTTGTCATAACAATTTTGAACAGCCTATTCAGTTTTGAGTAGGCTGTTTTTATTTGTCGATGATCAATTTTTTGGAAGCCACTTGATTATTTGCTTCAAAGTAGATAAAGTAAATACCATTACTAATATTTGAAATGTCAAAAGTTCTTAAGTCTTTTACAAAAATCAAATTGGAATAGATCTCGCGACCAGCTGTATCAAAAATCGCCATTCGAACTGGAAGGTCACTATCTAAATCTAAATCAATATGGACACAATCTGCAGCTGGATTAGGGAAAAGTAAAATATCATCTGGAGTCAAAGTGATGTCTTTGGTATTATTAAAAGCACAGGCTCCAGAGTTTTTTAATGTTTTTCGATAATCAGAATCAAGTGCTGCCAACATTCTCAATTTTTGACCTTGAGTAAACATTGCCATGCAATTGTCATCCACATAGTCCATATAATTCATAAACATATCTTCCGACCCACAGGATATTTGAGGATGAGATGGACAAAGACCTTGGTATGAAGTATCCTGCATTGGAGTATCATCTACTAGATCTCCAGTATCACATCCATTCTGTCCCCAGATGTGGTAGAGGTTAAAAAAATGCCCCATTTCATGTGTTAAAGTCCTTCCATGAAAATAACCATTATTGGTGGAGCAAAAGAAACCAAAATAATTGGGATCAATAAAAACACCATCTTCGTATTCCGATTGAGCCATTCCAGGAAATGTAGCTTGTCCTAAAAGTCCCGATAATTGACCAACCCAAATGTTAATATAATTTTGCGGTTCCCAAGCATTACTTCCTCCTAAGTCATCATAGCAAATTCTTCTTCGATTACCTGAATAACTTGCTCCAACTCTTGCAAATGAAGTTTCTTTTCGAACTATCCCATTCGTTATTTTTCCATTTGGATCAACCTTAGCCAAACAAAATTCAATCTCAACATCAGCAGCAAGTGGTCGGAATATGGTTGGAATTATCGAAGCATTATCGTTCATTTTTCGGAAGTCGGCAGTCAAACCATCGATCTGAGCTTCAATTTCAAGGTCAGTAAAATCTTCTGATTCATCCATCCAAACGATATGTACGACAACTGGAATGGTAATTATTTCCCGAAGAGTTACTTTATTTTGATTTTCTGCAATCCATTGTTGAGTGAACAATTCCAACTCTTCGAGGCGATGCAAAGAGGCTTCGTCCATATTTTTTCTGGAAAAATTAGGTTGGATAGCACCACAATATTGGTCTTGTGCCATTATGAAAATAGGCAAGAGTAGGAATAAAATAATGGAGGGTAAAAATTTTATGTTCATATATTAAAGCAAACGAATAAACCTAGGAATGTGTTCCAAGTTACGAGTGTAAAATTAATTTTTTTGTCGGTAAAATTTCCTTTTGGAATTAGCTAAGGTAAGTTAGGAGAATGGATCTTTTGAATATAACATAAAGATGAGAAGATAACTTTTTTTATCCGTTTTTATTGCCTCAAATAAAAAAGTGTTGCCCCATTTTTATGAAGCAACACTATTTTAATTTTTTAGAAGGATCCTAATGTTGAGTTATCTAATGCTGGTGGAATTCCTCCTCCACCAATTGGTTTAATAGGTGGCCGTGGCGGCGGCGGGTCACCAAAACTACCTCCTCCTTTAAGGCAGGAGGTTTCATAAGAGTTTAGAACGTTTAAGTTCAAACTCGCTGATAATTTTGTCAAATTGGTCATGTTAAAATATTTTCATGGTTAATAAATAAAATATACGTCAATTCGATATAATATTTTATTTTATCGAAATTAAGCCTTAAAAAGTATGGGGAGAAGGGAAATAATGGGAGGAGAGTTATTTAATATTTTGTAACGAGAAAAGAGTGCCAAAAAATGTTAAAAATAGGTGATTAGTTTACTTTTTTCGATGATTTAAATCATTTCAGGCTTATTTATTTTAGAAAAAAAGCTCGTTTTTAACTAAAATAAGTTGAAGCTGTTTTGATAGGATGAAATTTTATAAAAAAACGGAACCAATTTATCCTAAAGCCTTTGGACGAAGTTTGGGCGTTTTTTTCTAAACCTGAAAATTTAAATGAGGTTACTCCCAAGGATATGAATTTTGAAATTTTTAGCGACATTGCTAATAAACCGATGTATGAAGCAGTAGAGCAATTTTTGGCAAAGAAGTAATTAGTGATGAGTTCCGTTTATCAAAACTCATCACTTCCTAAAGATTCTCTTTACGACTAGCTACATAATTTTTCCATCGAGTAATCGCATTTTGAAAATCCTCTGGGATTGGCTCTTCAAAGTACATTTTCTCTCCGGTACTTGGATGAATGAAACCCAAGCTTTTAGCATGTAAAGCATGTCGAGGCATCACCGCAAAAGTATTGTTGACAAATGCTTTGAATTTTGTAAAAACAGTTCCTTTGACGATCCTATCACCGCCATATTTTTTATCATTAAATAATGGATGACCAAGATGTTTCATATGAACCCTAATCTGATGGGTTCTTCCAGTTTCTAACTGACATTGGATCATCGTTACATAATAATACCTCTCCAGAACTTCATAGTGAGTGATGGCATGTTTTCCTTCGCTTCCATCTACAAAAACGGTTCGCATCATTCGATGTTGAGGATGTCTTCCAATGTGTCCTTCAATGGTACCTTTTTCCTCTTCGACATCTCCCCACACCAAAGCCACATACTTTCGTTCGATGCTATGATTATAAAATTGTTTTCCCAAGTGAGTCATCGCTTCTTCCGTTTTCGCAATCACCAAAAGTCCAGAAGTATCTTTATCAATTCGATGTACTAACCCAGGTCGTTCATTGGTATTTCCCTTCTTGACAGGTAGTTCTTTTTTTCCTTTCATATAAAATGCCAATGCATTAACCAAAGTCCCTGTCCAATTTCCAATTCCAGGATGAACCACCATTCCTGCTGGTTTGTTGACGACCATCAAGTCATCATCTTCATAAACAATACTCAGGGGGATATCTTCGGGAACGACATTTTCGGAATGTCCTCTAGCTTTATAAAAAAATACGGTAACTAAATCGTATGGTTTTATTTTTTCGTTGGGCTTGCAATCAGCGTGATTAATTTTGACCATCCCCGCTTTGACGGCTTCCTGAATTTTTGTTCGAGAAACTCCCTCCATCTTTGACATCAAGAATTTATCAACTCTCATAGAGACTTGATTTCCATCAATCAAAAATTCATGATGTTCAAAATGGCGATCTTCGCCCTCTTTTGTTTTTCCTTCTTCCATTCTTTAAATCGGGTTTTCTAATAAGCTATGTTAAATAATTTCGTTTATTTGATGAGGTGAGTTTTGCAAATTTAGTATTCTTCTTCATCATAGCTATCATTCTCTTCAATATATTCTTCCTCATTTTGATTCCCAAATCCAATTAGAAATTTTATTCCAATCTGAGGAACCAATAAATCAGTTGCAGAATTTTTGATTTCAAAAACATCAATGGGGTCAATGAATACTGAATCGTCTTCTTTTCTGACATAATATTCACCTGAATTTCCTCTTAAATAAGAACAACGAACATCAATAAATAAGTAATTTTTGTTAATCGGAATTTCAAACCCAATTGCCCCTCCATAACTCATGGCAAAATCACTATTCTCGATTTGACTAGTTATCTGATCATTGGCTCCATTAGTTCTATCTGTCAAAATAGTTCGAGTGAATAGACTTTTTACACCGATTAATCCTTCGACATAGGGATGAAGAAAAAAGTCCACTTCTGGATAAAAACGAATTTGTGCATGACTTAAAACGATACTATTTTTCGTTCTTGATTCATACTCTTCAAAATCAAAAGTCACTTCGGTAACTGACTGGAAATCATAATTCTGAAAACTAAAATCAATTCCTCCGTAAACTGGTACATCTTTTTTGAATTTCCACATCACATTTCCACCAAATCCCCAACCAGTATAATTTACATTATCCCCAAATTTCCCTTGCGGTAACCCTAGCTGGAAGTTGGTTCCAATAAAAATACTTTTTTTAAAATTGAATTCATCTGTGATTTCTTCCTCATAATTTTCCTCCTCCGCATCATCCACTTGCGCAAATGAAAAACTGAAAATAAAGAATGATAGCATTAAAAAAATATATTTTTTTCCCATGTTGAGATTAGAATTATATTAAAAGTTACTTTTGGGGAGATTTCGTTCTGCAAATTTACAATCATTTAATATAAGAAAAAATGAAAAAGAAATTACATTTTGGTTCCCTTTGTGTTCACGATTTTACAAAAAAAATAAATAATCTTCCTCATCAATTGCCCATTTATGCCACATCTTCTTTTGCTTTTGAAAATTTGGAGCAAGGCATTGATATTTTTTCTGGAAAAAAAGAAGGGCATTTGTACTCTCGCTATGGTAATCCGACCATCGAAACTGTTGCTGATAAAATTGCCAATTTGGAAACTTTTGGTTTGGATTTAGAAGCAAAATGTTTTTTGTTTAGCTCAGGCATGGCTGCTATTTCTTCCTTGATGATGGCAAGTGTAAAATCAGGCGACCAAATTCTTACTCAAAATAATCTCTATGGAGGTACCACTTATTTTTTTCAACAAATATTAGAACCACTTGGCGTGGAAACGATCTTCGCAGATTTTTCTAATTTAGAAAACGTGAAAGCATTGTTAGAAAAAAATAAAAAAGTTAAAATGATTTATCTCGAATCACCTGCCAACCCGACTTTGGCTTGTGTTGATTTGGAAAAAATAGCAAAACTTGCCAAACAATTTAATGTCAAAACGGCGATAGATAACACTTTTCTAACACCATATTTACAACAACCCTTTCGATTCGGAATTGACTTTGTGATTCATTCCACTACTAAATTTTTGAATGGACATGGTAACTCTATTTCAGGAGCGGTAATTGGAAAAGACATAGATTTTATGATGGAAAAAGTGTGGAAGGTCATGAAATTAGTAGGTACAAATTCCAACGCTTTCGATGCCTGGATGCTCAATAATGGATTGAAGACTTTAGAATTACGCATGGATCGACATTGTCAAAATGCAGATGCACTTGCCCATTTTTTACAAGAAAATAAAAAAGTAGCACACGTTAATCATCCTTCTTTGACGACTCATCCAGATTTTGAATTAGCCAAAAAACAAATGAGAGGCTCGGGCGGAATGCTCAGTTTTGAATTGGAAGGTGGTTTAGAATCTGCTGTGAAATTTATGGAACGGTTGCAATTTTGTACTATCGCACCAACGCTTGGTGATGTGGATACTTTGATTGTTCATCCTGCGTCGATGTCGCATATGAATATTCCAAAAGCCGAAAGAGAAGCAGTTGGAATCACAGATGGATTAATCCGGGTATCGGTCGGAATTGAAAATGTGGAAGATATATTAACAGATATGGAAAAAGCTATTGTTTAAAACTACTTGCTAAATAGTTACCAACTTTCAAAATGAAAATTACAAATGGCTGATTTACTTAAAAATATATATTCCAAAAAATTCTTCGATTCATTTCTCAAGTCGATAAAAAAAGTCAATCCCAAATTCGATGCTACTTCTTTTTTAAAACAGATTTTTGATACAGAATGGGCTGACCGAGAATTGAAGCAACGGATGCGTCATATCTCCAAAGTTTTGAAAAATCATTTGTCTGATGATTTTGAAAAAAATGCCAAAACGATTGTAGCATTGGTGGAGCAATTACAAAAAGAGGGAAAGAATGAGGAAAGTTTGGAGTATATGTTTTTACCTGATTTTATAGAAGTTTATGGAATAGATAATTTCAAAAATTCCATGAAGGCAATTGAAAAAATTACTCAGTTTACGAGTTGTGAATTTGGGGTTAGACCATTTTTAATTAAATATCCTCAAAAAGGAATTCAGCAAATGTTGAAATGGTCATCGCACCAACATCCCATGGTGAGAAGATTATCAACTGAAGGCTGTCGACCTCGATTGCCTTGGGCAATGGCAATTCCGTTTCTCAAAAAAGACCCATCTCCAATTCTTCCGATTCTGGAGAAACTAAAAAATGACTCCTCCGAATCGGTTCGAAGAAGTGTTGCCAATAACTTAAATGATATTTCAAAAGACCATCCAGCAGTTGTGAGTGGACTGGCTAAAAAATGGTTTGGAAAAGATAAAGAAATAGATTGGTTGGTAAAACATGCTTGCCGAACGCTGCTCAAACAAGGGAATCAAGAGGTTATGAAATTATTTGGATTTGGTGATATAGGAAAAATAAAAATCGAAAATTTCCAAATCCTAACACCCAAGGTTAAAATCGGAGAGGCTCTAAAGTTTTCTTTTCAACTAAAAAATACAAGTTCAACATCTACAAAATTGAGGTTAGAATATGGATTGTATTATCAAAAACAAAATGGAAGCCTTTCTAAAACGGTTTTTAAAATAAGTGAAAAAGTTTATCCTGAAAAATCAACTACAACGATTAATCGAAAACAATCATTTAGAGTAATCACTACTCGGAAATTACATCGAGGATTACATCAGGTTTCCATAATCATTAATGGACATGAATTTGAGAAATATGATTTTGAATTAATTTAAAAAACAAAGTCCATTTTTTATATTCCAAAGTTCTTTCATATGTCCCTTATTCCCTATGCTTGCATACTACATAAAAAGACCTTTTATTTGCACCTTCCTAACCAATCATAAATAAATGTCGCTGCGAAAACTCCTTCGCTAGAACATTAGTAAAACCTATTCGTTAACACTTTTTTATTTCTCAAATAACCTTTATTCAAATTATGAAAAAAGAAACATTAGCTATTCATGCTGGTTACCAAACTGAACCAACTACTAAGTCTGTAGCCGTTCCAATCTATCAAACTGTCGCTTACGAATTTGACAATGCACAACATGGTGCGGATCTTTTCAACCTTGCCGTTGCAGGAAATATTTACAGCCGGATCATGAATCCAACTGTTGGTGTTTTGGAAGAAAGAATTGCTGCCCTCGAAGGAGGTGTCGCGGCTTTGTGTGTGAGTGCGGGAAGTGCGGCGATCAATTATTCTATTTTAAATATTGCTGAAGCAGGCGATAATATCATTTCGACACCACAATTATATGGCGGAAGTTATACGCTTTTTGCACATATGTTGCCCAAGCAAGGCATCACCGTCAAGTTTGCCGAATCATCAGATCCAAAAGATATTGCAAAATTAATTGATGATAAAACCAAAGCAGTTTACTGCGAATCTATCGGAAATCCTGCAGGGAATATTACGGACATTGAAGCTATCGCAAAAGTAGCTCATAAGAAAGGTTTACCCTTGATTGTAGATAATACGGTGGCGAGTCCTGCTTTGATTAATCCAATTGCATATGGAGCAGATATCGTCGTTCACTCTTTGACCAAATATATCGGAGGTCATGGAACTACCCTTGGAGGTGTGATTGTCGATTCTGGAAAATTTGATTGGGTGAAACACAAAGATCGTTTCCCTATGTTGAACACTCCCGAGCCTTCTTATCATGGGGTGGTGTACACCGAAGCATTTGGGCCAGCAGCATATATTGGTCGAGTACGAACGGTAGCTTTGCGAAATACAGGTTCCGCTTTGAGTGCCATGGCGGCATGGCAAATTTTACAAGGCTTGGAAACTTTACCTCTTCGGATGGAAAGACATTGTGATAATGCTATGGCTGTTGCTCAATATTTAGAAAATCACAAATCAGTTTCTTGGGTAGAATATGGTGGTTTGAAAAGCAGCCAATACCATAAGTTGGCTAAAAAATATACCAATGGAAAACCTTCTTCTTTGCTTACTTTTGGAATCAAAGGTGGCTTTAAAAAAGCAGAGAAATTTTATGATGCCCTAGGTTTATTCAAACGATTGGTGAATATCGGAGATGCCAAATCTTTGGCTTGCCATCCTGCTTCCACTACTCATCGACAAATGACGGAGAAGGAACAAGCCAATGCTGGAGTGACTCAAGATTTACTTCGACTATGTATTGGAATCGAACATATCGATGATATTATTGCTGATTTGGAGCAAGCCTTTAAAGCGGCAAATAGTAGAAAGAAATAATTTCATTTTTTTGAAATGAATAATTTGACCAGGAGTCATCTTGAACTTAATAGTTTGAGATGACTTTTTTTTATTTTTGAAAAAAGGTTTCTCTAGGCAACCTTTTTCCTCAAACAAATACATATATAAGTATAGCAACCAAATTAAATGCAAATCGATAACGATCTAATCAAAAATATCCTTTTAGGAAAAAAGTCAGCTGAGCGGACTTTGTATGAAAGGCATCGTCAAAGATGGTTTCGATTAGCTTTGCGATATGGAAAAAATAGGGGAGAGGCACAAGATGTTTTTCAAGAAGGGTTGATTAGTATTTTTAAAGAGTTGCATCAGTTCGATTCCAAGCGAGGAGAATTTACACATTGGTCAAATCGAGTGATGGTCAATGCAGCGTTGCGTTTTTTGAAAAAAAATCAATGGCAAAACACTTTTACCGATTTAGATTTTGTGGAAAATGAGCAGGAGATTTCGGAAAGTATTTTGGATAAAATGGCTGCCAAGGAATTAGTTCAAATTATCCAACAATTACCTTTGGGCTATCGAATTGTTTTCAATATGTATGTGATCGAAGGATTTTCTCACAAAGAAATTTCGGAACAATTAGAGATCACAATGGGCACTTCCAAATCGCAATTATCAAAAGCAAAAAAAGCATTGCGAAATATTTTGGAAGATTTTTTTCTAAAAGAAAAGGAATAATCAGTATGGCTGATCACAAAAATAAATTAGAGGATTTTTTTAAAAATCGAATCAATGATTTTGATTCCACAGAGGATGGTTGGGATTTCCCAGATGAAACTATCTGGGAAAATGCACAAATTCAATTTCCGATTCATCCTCAAAAGAAAAACTGGAATTGGATGTTAGGAGCCTTGATTTTATTAGCTTTTATGTTGGTTGCAGCAGGAGGATATATTTATTTTTTGAAAAAGGATTTGGCAGAAAAATCAGCGGAGTTAGCATTAGCGAAAATAGAAATTGAAAAAAATAACGATCTTTCTAACTCAATTATAAGTTTTGAAAAACAAATTGAAAAGGCTAAAACTGTTTTGGAAACTGAAAAAACTAATAACCAAAATACAATTTCATCTTTAAAGCAACAGGAACAAACTTCCACTCAAATCATTTTTAATCAAAAGAAAAC
>CAYGRM010000258.1:0-9717 GCA_964352225.1 uncultured Saprospiraceae bacterium
AGAACCAATAACTCAATAACTATTTATAATTGACCAAATGAATTCATTTAGAACCCAAAATGAGGATTTTAAAAAATAATTAATTCCCAATGACTAACAAAAATCAAGATCCACTTGACCTCCAAGAAGTTATTTCCTCCAAAGCAGAAATACCGACCTCTCCCCTCCAACATTTTTTACAAAACTTAGAAATTGTTCCGTTAATCATTTTAGCCATTGGTTTAGGAATGAAATATAAGGGAATAGACTACTCAAGTGAAGTTTTAATTATTGGTGGGACTACTTCAGCCATTCTTTATTTAGCTTTTTCTTGGGTGATGTTTCGGGTGGGAAAATATCAAACCTTAGAGGTGATTTTATCTATTCTTTGTGGGGTAGCGTTTGGGGTAGGAATTTTATCCATACTTTTCAGATTGGAATCTTGGGAAATGAGTGAAGAGTTATTGAGTTGGGGAATTAAGGGAATGGTAGGGTTACTTTTTGTAAGTATTGGCTTATTTGCATTTCATTTAAAAGACAAAAGAGCGAGTGTTTTTTATAGGAATGTAATTGCTAGATTGTTAATTTTCACAGTTTTGCTTTTATATTTCAGTCGATTATATTTTTAAAGTAGCGATTTGCTTGAGTACCCTAATGCTAATTGGTTTTCCAAAAATATGGCGTAAACAAAATCAAAATCGTAAACAATTCCAACCTTCCCAATAACATCAAAAAGGACAAAAACCATTTTCCTAAATCTGGAATATGAGCAAAATTATCTACCGGTCCTACTGCTCCAATTCCTGGTCCAACATTCCCAATAGCAGTCGCAACTGCTCCTAATGCAGTCGTTAAAGGTTGGTCATAATTTTTTAAAATCATTGCCATGATAATCGATCCTGAAAAGAAAATTCCCAAGTAAATCAATAGGAAAACTAAGATGTGGGTCAATACTCTTGGTGCTACTAAATGACCATCTACTTTGGTTCTAATTAATGCCCGAGGGTGTAGTAATCTTTTGAATTCTAAAAAAGTATTTTTGATCAAAACTAAATGGCGAATGATTTTTATTCCTCCACTCGTTGATCCTGCACAGCCTCCAATAAATAATAAACAGAAAAATACCAAAGTTAAACCTGGTGACCAAGAAGTATAATCAGCCGAAACAAAACCAGTAGTAGTAATAATCGAAACTATCTGAAAAGCAGAATCTCGAAATGACTTTTCTAAGGGATTATCCGTAAAACTATACACTAAACCAGTAATCATTATTATCAAACTTAACACGACCAACAGGTACGTCTTAAATTCATCGCTATTCCAAACTTTTGCCAGTTTCCCCTTCAATCCGAAATAAATAATCGTGTAATTTGTTCCAGCCAAAAACATAAAAAAGGTCAATAGATACTGAATCACAGGAACATCGTAATAAGCAATACTTGCATTTTTCGTCGAAAATCCTCCAGTCGCCATGGTGGTTAATCCATGATTGATAGAGTCATAAAAGTTCATTCCACAGAGGTATAGCAGGAAGGTGAGCAGGGCTGTTAAACCAACATAAATAAACCATAATCGTTTGGCAGTTTCCTTAATTCTAGGATGAATTTTATCAGAAGTTGGCCCAGGAGCTTCAGCAATAAAAAGTTCCACTCCACCAATTCCAAGCAGAGGAAACAATGCTACCGTCAAAACAATTATTCCCATTCCTCCAATCCATTGAGTTAGACTTCGCCAAAATAAAATCCCTTTGGGGACTGCTTCGATATCATTAATAACGGATGCTCCAGTTGTGGTTAAGCCAGATATACTTTCAAAAAAAGCATTGGTAATATCAGGTAGAACTCCACTAAATAAATAAGGTAACATACTGACTATTCCCATGGACAACCATCCCAAGGAAACAATCAGATAGCCTTCTCTTTTTCCAATATTCTCTTGAGCATGATTAAAAAACCAAAGGGACACTCCTATCAAGCCAGTCACCAAAGCAGATGCTGAAAGTGCCAAGCTATCCTCGCTTCCAAAGTAAAAAGAAAAAGGTAGTGAACTCAACATTAAAGCACCCAACACCATCAGCAAAACCCCAATTACTTTTAATACTGCTCTAAACTTTATCATTATTTAAATATTTCTTCTACTTGATGGATAGCTTCAGGCAAGGCAAATACAATTACTTTATCATTTATTTCGAAAAGAAAATCTCCATTGGGAATAAAACTATTTTCGCCTCGAACAACCCCTGCAATAATTGAATGACTTGGAAGGTGAAGATCACTAATACAATTTCGAAGCAGTCGATTTTTTTTATGAATTTCAAATTCAATCACTTCCGCTTCCACCCCATGCAAGCTTGCAATCGCCTCCACTTTCCCTTTTCTGACAAATCTGAAAATGTTATTTGCAGCGATTAATTTTTTATTGATAATGGTATCAACTCCTATATTTTGAGAAATATGAGTGTAGTTTACATTATTAACCAAGGCAATGGTTTTGTACACATTCATATACTCAGCCATCAAACTTGTAACAATATTTGTCTCATCATTTTCCGTCAAAGCAATGAAGGCATCCATTTGCTCCAATCCTTCTTCTTTCAAAATATCAACATTACTTGGATCAGCATTAATGACTAAAGTATTATTGAGATTTTCTACAAATAACTTTGCTCGATCTTTATCCTTAACTATAACTGAAACAGAATATTTATCCTGAATTAATTGGGCAGTACGAAAAGCAAGGGAAGTTCCTCCTGCTATCATTACTTTTTTAATAGGTTTCAATTGCTTACCCACAAATTGTAAAACTGCGTCCATCGACTCTGCAACAGCTGCAACATATAAATGATCTCCTTTTAATAATTTGGTAGAACTACGCGGAATGATCGTTTCATGACCTCTTAATAAAGCAATTCCTCGAAAGGTAAAATCATTAGATTCATCAATTTCTTGAATCGTTTTATTAATAAGTGGGCAAGTCGTATCTAAGGTAAATCCAACGATAGAAATACTGCCATCTTCAAATTCGAAAACATCCGTAAACGAACCTCGTTGCAGCAATCGCTCAATTTCCTGAGCAGCTAATATTTGCGGAGAAATAAGCACATCAACACCTAGTTTCTTAAAATTTTCCTTCTGCTGAGCCTCAAAATATTCAGGGTTATTAACTCTGGCTATCGTTTTTTTCGCTCCTCTTTGCTTGGCCATAATTGCCAAAAGCAGGTTGGTAGATCCAGAAGTCGTGACCGCTAAAAACAAGTCTGTCTTAGCTATTTTGGCATCTTCCAAGACGTGAATAGATGCTGCATCCCCTAAAATCGTCATCACATCTAAGTGTGTAGAAACATGATCTAATACCTCTGCATCAGTATCAATCAAGGTGATATCTTGATTTTCTCGAGCTAATAATTCGGCTAAATGGAATCCAACAGCGCCTGCTCCTGCTATGATAATCTTCATGAACTTTTTTTAATATAAAAAACTGCACCTCTAAAATCCACAAACCACTAATAATCAATTACTTACATGTATTCGAAGTGAAAACTTTAACTAATTATTTCTATTTTTTAAAATAGAAGTGCAAAATTAAACAAATACCTAGTTCCATATTCAATTTTTAACATAAAAAACTACTGCTAGAGGTCAATTTCAAGGATCAACATATTAAACTTTAATAGTTCCTATTTTTTTTTAATATTTGATTTTTGAAATTAACCACAATTCAATATGTATATCAATAAGAATTTTTCATTCCGAGATATTTTACGTTTTAGCGGAGGGCATTTAGTTTGGTTAACCCTTTGGTCTACTTTTGTTGCTGTATTTTATGAATTCTTTCATTGGGAATTTTTACATATTCCTTGGCTTCCACTTTCGGTAATTGGTACTGCAGTCGCATTTTATGTTGGTTTTAAAAATAATAGTGCCTATGATAGATTATGGGAAGCTCGAAAAATTTGGGGAGCGATTATCAACAGTAGTCGAATGTGGGGAAGCAACGTCAAAGCATACATCAGTAATCAATTTTCGGAAAAAGAGTATTCAAAAGAGGAGCTTGCTAAGATTCATAAAAAATTAATGTACCGTCATATCGCTTGGTTATATGCCCTGAGAAGTCAATTATTGATTCCCACACCTTGGGAACACATTAATCAAAATAAGCATGTCAGAAGGGCGACTGAAAAACGAATGAAACGATATGGTCAAGGTCTAAGTAATTATGATGGGGTAACTGAAAAAGTACTGGAGGCATTTCTTCCCCAAGAAGAAGTTTCTCGTCTTATTGATTTTAAAAATACCGCTACCCAAATTATCGATCAACAATCGCAAGATCTACAACATCTTCGAAAATTAGATTTGATTGATGATTTTCGACATATGGAATTGCAAAAATTATTGAATGATTTTTATACCCACCAAGGTAAGTGTGAGCGAATTAAAAAATTCCCTTTGCCTCGCCAATATGGTAGTATGAGCTTTTATTTTGTTGGGATTTTTATTTTCCTTTTACCATTAGGCATGGTTTCAGAATTTCATAAATTAGGAGAGTTTGGAGCTTGGGCTTCTATTCCATTTACGATATTAGTTGGTTGGGTTTATTTGATGATGGAGTTGATTGGTGATTATTCTGAAAATCCATTTGAAGGTTTAGGCAATGATATTCCAATGTTGTCACTTTGTCGAGTGATTGAAGTTGACTTGATGCAAATGCTAGGCGAGACAGAAATCCCGCCGGCGATAGAGGCGCAGAATGGGGTTTTGATGTGATGTTTTTTAATCTCGATATATTAAAAAAAAAGCGAAGCTTCTTCTCGAAGCCTCGCTTTTTTTTTCCAAAACTTAATGTTGAAATTAAACTTTTACTGTTTCTCTTTTCACAGGAATCACCCAACCAAATTTATCTTTCACTTCTCCACTTCGGATTCCGTTAATTGTATTTTTCAACATATGCGCAATTTTATGTGTTTCAATTGGAGGCATTTTCATATCCACTCCATCGTATGAAATCAATTCCACATTCGAAATAACTGCTGCTGTCCCTGCACCAAATACCTCATTCAAGCGCCCCTCTTTATGAGCCTCTACTAATTCATGAATACTCACTAATCGTTCTTCAACTTCGATTCCTTGATCTTTCAAAATATGAATAATCATTTTTCGAGTAATCCCTTTCAGAATAGTTCCAGTCGTAGCAGGAGTCACCACTTTTCCGTCAATCACGAAAAAGATATTCATAGTTCCTACCTCTTGCACATATTTAAATTCTTTAGCATCCAACCATAAAACTTGGTCGTAACCTTTTTGCATAGCTAATTTCGCAGGGTACAAAGATGCTGCATAATTTCCAGCAGTTTTTGCCTCTCCTACTCCACCATGTGCTGCTCTGATATAGTGAGTATCAGCAAATAACTTTACAGGTTTTGGATAGTAAGGACCAACTGGGCCATTAATGATCAAAAATTTATACGTCTCAGAAACGGCTACTCCTAATTTGGCATCCATCGCAAACATTACAGGTCGAATATAAAGTGCACTTCCTGCTTTCTGAGGAATCCATCCACTATCTAATCCAACTAGTTCATGCAATGCTTGTAGGAATAAATCTTCAGGAAAATTAGGCATACACATTCTATCCGCTGAAGCATTCAATCTACGTACATGCAATTCCGGCCTTAATAATGCAGGAGTACCGTCGTTCATTTTTGAGGCTTTCATCCCTTCAAAAATGGATTGTCCATAATGTAAGGCCAAATTGACGGGACTTAACTCTAATGGAGCGAAAGGAATAATTTGTAAGTTCGTCCATTCTCCATTGATGTAATCAGCAGAAAACATATGATCAGAGAACATTTTTCCAAATGGAATATTGTCAAAATCAATTTCAGAAAGACGAGATTTGTTAACTTTGGTGGTTTCTATTTTATAGTTCATAATTTAAACTGGTTTTTTTTCAAAAATAATTAAAAACATCCACTTTTTCTAGTGTTTTTGATTAAAATACAAATTTTTATTCTTTATTGTGTAAAAAAATAACTCTTATGGGAAATGATATTTCGCAAAGCTCATTTTTTGATTTCTCCGTAGTTCCTCTAAAAGAGCCTCGGGAGATCCTCGAAAAATGTATCGGAAGCAACCAAAAAAAGCTTCTCGTCGTCTTTGATGAGAATGATGAAAGTGAAGAACGTTTAGAGTTTTTAAAAAAAATTCTAGCTGCTGCAAAATTCGAAATAAACGAAGATATTCTTCTTTTAAAGGTAACTCCAAAAACGACTTTTAGTTTCATTGCACTACGTACAAAAATAAAACAAACTCATCCTTCTCACGGCATTGACAATTTATTAGTTTTTGGTTTTGAGCCAAAGCATTTTGGTTTAAATCTCGAAGTACAAAAATATGTCCCACTTCATTTTTATGACTGTGGATTTTTGTTTGCTGATGGGTTGTCGATAATTGAAAATGATAAGGCGTTGAAAGGGGCACTTTGGGGAGGGATGAAGGAACTCTTTTTGTAATTTTTTTTTGCCACAGACTTTTAATTTAACTTTTCGCTGACAAGATTTAGGCCGTGTAAAGTGTTAATAAAAGTCAGTTAAAGTCCGTAGCAAAAAATCACTAACTCAAATCATGAAAAAAATAGTATTTGCCACAGGCAATCCAAATAAAATAAAAGAAGTAAAAGAACTTCTCAATGACCAGTTTGAAATCATCGGACTCAAAGACATCGGTTGTCACGAAGATATTCCTGAGACTCAACCGACCATTGAAGGCAACGCTCTGCAAAAAGCCAGATACGTAGTCGATAATTATAAAGTCAATTGCTTTGCAGAGGACACCGGTTTGGAAATCGAAAGTTTGAACATGGAACCTGGAGTTTACTCTGCTCGCTATGCAGGGGAACAACGAAATTCAGAGGACAATATGAACTTGGTTTTGGAAAAATTAAAAAACCAAGACAATCGAAACGCAAGATTTAAAACGGTCATCGCACTAATTATTGACGGCGAAGAATTTACCTTCGAAGGAATTGTCAATGGAAAAATTGCTTTTGAAAAAACAGGTGAAGGAGGTTTTGGCTACGATCCCATTTTTTTACCTGAAGATCAAAAAATCAGTTTCGCAGAGATGGGAAGCGTTGAAAAAAATAAAATTAGCCATCGAGGACGTGCAGTTCGCAAACTAATTGAATGGCTTGATGTTTAGATCGCTTCGCTGTCAGAAGTCAGATTGGTCGCTTTGCTCTCGGTCAGAGGTCAGACTGACGATATCTAAATTGTTCTCGTCAGTCTGACCTCTGGCAGTAAGCGTAGCGCACGATCTGACTTCTGACAGCGAAGCGATCTAAGAGAATGTTAGCAAATATTGATTCGATTTTTTCACTAACACTTTTCTAAGTGTTAATTTAAGGGTTAGAAACTTAAAAACTAATCCGAATGTCGAAACTAAATTTTAATCGTTTGGAAAAAACAACTTATCTAGAAGGCATTGTTACTCAAGATATCCTGAAAGCTTGTATTGCAGGACATCGAGATTCACAAGAGTTATTATACCAATATTTCTCTCCAAAGATGTTTGGTATTTGCCTTCGGTATGGACATGATTATTCAACTGCAGAAGATTTATTGCAGGAAGGATTCATTAAGGTATTTAACAAACTGGACATGTTTCGATATGAAGGTTCTTTTGAAGGATGGATGAAAAGAATTTTTATCAATACATCGATTGAGCATTATCGAAAAGCGAATAATCGAAAGTTTTTTGTAGAAATAGATCAAGCAAATGAGATAGCTTTTGATAGTACGGTAATTGATAATTTAGCAGTTCAAGACTTACTAAAACTAGTTCAAAAATTACCTCATGGTTATCGAACAGTTTTTAATTTATATGCAATTGAAGGATACAATCATAAAGAAATAGGCCAAATGCTCGGCATCTCGGAAGGAACTTCCAAATCTCAATTAGCGAGAGCAAGAGCCACTTTACAAAGGAATATTAAATTATTTAAATAACTGATGCAGCAAGATAATTCTAAAAACGGAGAGGATATTTTCAAAGAAAAATTAGCTGATTTTTCACCTCCTCCTCCTTCTGCTAACTGGCAAAAAATTGCTTCTCAAGTCCAAGGAGAAGACTTAGATGCATTTGTCAAAAATAATCTCAATGAAATTGAACCAACTCCTAATCCAAAAATATGGGCAAATATCAAACGGAAGTTGCCACTTTCATTACTAGTCAGGAATCAATTGAATTGGCTGAGTCGAATTGCTGCAGTCCTTATTATATTTATGGTAGCTATTTTATTTTTTGAGAAAAAAGAGACTATCCGTACACAACCTACATATGATGAAACCATAATTACTACAAGTAATCGTGAAAAAATGGTACATGAAGAAACTTCCGATTTTGTTTTTGCCATAAGCAATGATCACAAAAAAGAAACTTCAGCAAGCGAGGAACTTTCCTTAGAGGATGAAAATACCATGGAAGATTTTTGGTCATCAATCAATGAGGAAGAAAAATTTATTGGAGCAATAGATAAAGATATCATTGAGAAAAGTTTGAAGCCTCTTTTAAAATTACCCATCGAAAATTTAGAAGCTGCTTTGCCTCATAAAAATAAAATTTCCAAAAAAACACTTTCCATTTTTCAACAAAATCAGAAAAACTTATCAAATGATGAGGTGCAATCTGATGAAAAATAAATTCTTTTTATAATAGTTTAGTTTAACAAACAAAACGACAAATCTAGTACATAGAGATAAGGCATGCCTTGTCTCTATTTTTTATTTAAGGAATCAGGTATCATGTTAGTCTACACTAATCTATATTTTATCCTTAATTATTTGTCAAAGAGCTACAGAAAGTTATTTTTGATAAAAAATAAAACATGACTGTACTCCAAACCAACGAACTCTCCAAAAGATACGGCCCAATCAAAGCGGTCAATCGACTTTCCCTCCAAGTTGAAAAAGGTCAAATTCTCGGAATTCTCGGCCCTAATGGTAGTGGTAAAACAACCTTCCTTGGGATGGTTCTCGACATCATCAAAAAAGATAGCGGTAACTACCAATGGTTCGAAGGAAAATATGGAGAAAATGCTCGAAAGAACTTGGGTGCCTTATTGGAGACTCCTAATTTTTATCCCTATAAAAATGCGGTGGACAATCTCAAAATCATTGCTCACATCAAAAAGGTAGAGAACCCTCGGATCAATGAATTATTAGAAATCGTCAATTTAGCTCATCGAAAAACTTCTCCCTTTCACGCTTATTCCCTTGGCATGAAACAAAGATTAGGAATTGCTGGAGCCATGATCGGCGACCCAGATGTTTTGATTTTTGATGAACCGACTAACGGCTTAGATCCGCAAGGAATTGCTGAAGTACGAGATACCATTGTCAATATCGGAAAGCAGGGAAAAACGATAATCATGGCAAGTCATATTTTAGATGAAGTAGAAAAAGTATGTACACATGTTTCAATTATTAAAAATGGTAATCATTTAATTTCTGGTTCGGTAGGTTCAATTATTAGCGACGATGTCCAAGTTGAAATTGCAGCAGCTAATTTGGATGGCTTAAGAAATATGCTTTCCAATGATTCACGCATTAGTCAATTAGTGGAAAAAGAAGGAAAATTAGTGCTTTACGTTGATAGTAATTTTTCCACAGAAGAGATCAATCGAGTAGCTCATAACAATGGTATTACATTAACCCATCTGGTGGCAAAAGCGAAGAGTTTGGAA
>CAYGRM010000259.1:0-2976 GCA_964352225.1 uncultured Saprospiraceae bacterium
ATATTTAGGTTTGGGAAAAGAGAAAAAAGCTACTCAAGAATTAGAAAAATTGACCATGGCTTATCCCTCTAACCTCGAATACCAACATATGCTCGCAAGCCATTTCCAACGAATTGGAGAAGATGAAAAGGCAAAAGAAATTCTTCAAAAAATATTGCAAATAGATCCAACAGATGCTCAAGCAACTATCACTTTGGCAAACTCAGCTAAAGGTGGAGGAAGCGAAGCTGACTTTTTAAGTATGCTAAAACCTATTTTCCAGCAAGAAGATGTAGACATCGATTTGAAAATAAAAGAGATGATTCCTCACATTCAAAAAGTGGCAAATACTGGTGATAAAGAATTAGCAGATGCAGCAATTGAATTAGCTCAAATTTTAATAGAAGTTCATCCAAACGAAGCAAAAAGTTTTTCTGTTTATGGTGATTTATTAAATCACTCAGGGCGACCAAAAGAGGCCTTGGAAAAATATATGATGACGTTGAAATTAGATAATTCTGTATTTACCGTTTGGGAACAAGTGATGTATTTGAATTTTGAGTTGCAAGATTTTGATGCGCTACTTAAAACTTCTAATGATGCCCTCGACCTTTTTCCCAACAAAGCAAAAGCATATTATCTTAACGGAATAGCCAATTCTGAAAAAGGAAATTACAATAATGCAGTTGATGGTTTTCAACAAGCATTAATGATGAGTGCGAAGAATGAACAGATGCAAGCGGATATTCATGGGCGACTTGGCGAAGTGTATCACAACACTAAAAAATATGATAAATCAGATAAAAGTTTTGAAAAAGCGATAAAGCTGAACCCTAACTCTTTTTCAATTTTGGATAGTTACAGTTTTCATTTAGCATTGCGTGGAGACAAACTGGAACAGGCACAGAAAATGTCAAAACGCTCTATTGAACTTAAACCGAATGAACCTCGACTGGAAGATACTTATGCCTGGATTTTATATAAAATGAAAGACTACAATGGCGCAAAAGAATGGCTGGATAAAGCTTTACAAAATGGAGGAGAATCAATGCCAACAGTTTTGGAACACTATGGAGATGTTTTATTCCAATTGAATGATAAAGAGCAGGCGTTATTGTATTGGCAAAAAGCGCAAGAGAAAGGTTCAACATCTGAATTATTAGAGAAAAAAATAACTGACAAACAATTGTACGAGTAGCAGGTCGCTTTAACTGCCTGCCAAAAAAGAGTGCAGCGATTTTTTGTAAAAAATAAAAGAGAGAGAATACATTCATTTGTATTCTCTCTCTTTTATTTTCAATTTCATTTTTTGACATCGGGTTTTTGAGGTTAACTTTGTTAGTTTTTTCAAAAAAAATCGCTGCGCTCTTTTTTTGCCAGGCAGCTAAAGCGACCCTCCACGACATAAACCATTAAAACCAGTATCGCCGCCCAAGTCATCAAGCGAATATCTATATAAAAAGTCCGAAACTCTCCTAAAAACAACTCTGCACTCATCATTAAATAACTCACCCCAACTATCCCTAATGAAATTTTATCCTTCCTTTGTAAGAACCGAAGACCACCTACTTTTTTTATTTTTTTATAAAAAATGAGCATTAAATAAACTATCGCAGGATAGATAAAAAAGTATGCATAATTTTGCTGGTGAGGAAAAAGAAAAGGAATCACTAAAAAAAGATAACCCACTTCCCAAAGTCGATGCAAGTTACTTTTCGCTTTTTGAAAAGGAAGGGTTCGCAAAAAATATAAGGTAAAAACTGCCATAAATAATCGCAATCCATTGGTAATCAAGACAATCGAATCCATCGATAATTGGGTTAAAAAAATGGGTCGAGTCTCTCCTTTCTCACTATGAAAAAGTGCGGTCACCAATGATCCAAACCCTGCCCTCGAAAAATCCAAAACATTCTCTTTTTGGCTAGGATTTATTCCATTCCACCACTCACTCAACAAGAAAGAATTATATTCCCACCCTATAAATATCGCCGGTAAAACCAATAAAAACGTCCACACTAAAACCACACTAAAAGCTCCTTTCCAATAACCTCGATAAATTAAATAGGGTAAAAATACAATGGGTAAAATTTTAATATTTATACCTAATGCGATTAATGCACCACCTTGCCATTCCTTTTTTTTCAAAATTAAATCCAACCCTTGCAAAGTCAAATAAACCATCATAATCGTAATCTGATGATAATGAATATTATCTCGAATTCCTTGTACACCTAAAATTACACTCCCCCAAAAGAACCATCGCTGGGTCGAAACTGAGAGCAAGTTTAACTCCAACCAATCACTCAATATTTCCCAAATTCGATAAAAAAAATACACATTCAACACCAACCATAACAATGTAATTACATATTCTGAAAGAAAAGTAAACGGCGAAATCAACAAAGCAAAAAATGGACTATAATAATAATGCAACCAACCCTGATAAATTTTGGTGTACAAATTTTCACCTACCAAAATATCTTTTCCAGCAGTAAAAAAAATATTAAAATCACATTGCCGAAATGCTTCGATAATCAAAAAAATGGCAAGCGCAATCATTGCCACAACCTGAAAATGACGATATGTTATTTTTGGTTTATTTTTCATAAAATGAAAGTTAATTAGTTTACAATGTACTAAGGAATGACCAATAAATAAGTTTTAGATTCCCTACTTTTGTGTAGAAAATATCATTTTACCACTTCGCTAAAATTTCCTTCTAGGGATTAGGGGTTATGTTAATCAAAACCAAAGGTATTATTTTTCGCTCCATCAAATACTCCGAGACGAGTATCATCACCGATATTTTTACGGAGAAAAAAGGATTACGAACTTACATCATCAGCGGAGTTCGTAAAAAAAATGCAAGAGTTAGTGCGAGTCTTTTACAGGTGATGTCACTAGTTGATTTGGTCGTTTACCACCGAGATGATAAAGACATGACTCGAATCAAAGAGATCAAAGCTGCCCATATTTATCAATCGCTTCCTTTTGATA
>CAYGRM010000259.1:2986-9625 GCA_964352225.1 uncultured Saprospiraceae bacterium
TTCTAAAAGTTCGGTGGGACAGTTTATGTTAGAACTGACTCGAAAAGCCGTCCGAGAACCAGAGGAAAATTTGCCAATGTTTGAGTTTGTTTATGAAATTTTCCAATTCCTAGATGAGACGCAACAATCCTTTTCCAATTTGCATCTTTATTTTATGTTGCGGTTATCAGGTTATTTAGGATTTATGCCCGAAGATAATTTTTCTTAAAATCATTCTTTCTTTGATTTAAGATAAGGAATGTTTGTAGGGGAAAAAGGGCTACATGGATATTTTTTGCAAGAAGAGCAAAGTCAATTAGTTCATGAACTTTTGATTACAAATTTGCATGAAATTCATAAAGTAAAAATGGCTCGTGAAATCCGAAAGGAACTTCTTAAGCAACTAATTATTTTTTATCGATTACACATTGAGAACTTTCCTGATTTGAACTCTCATCAGATTTTGGAGGAAATTTTGGAATAAAAAAATCTACTTTACGAATAATCACCCAACCCTTGCAAATAATCAAAACCATTAGAAATAATCACCCATTCCTGCTATTTTTGAATAAACATTACCTTTGAGATCGTTCAACGTCTAACGTAGAACGTCCAACGAATAAATATTTTTCATACTTTATCAATAGTCAAATTCGTTTCACCTTTTGGTAATTTTAGATTATAAAAAGAAAACCCTTAATGGATAACGAAAATCAAGATACCAATACTTCAAATTCATCGTCAGAACAAAATCAACCATCCAACGATCAGAATTTTTTCCAAAAATACTTTGTGAAAAATGCGTTAGTTGTGCGTGATAGATTTATGGCTTGGGTAGCGGCAAATCCCCGAGGACGTTGGGCTTTCAAATTAGCTGGCGGCTTTTTTACTGCAGGTTTTTTCTCCATACTTTTATTAGTTTTCCTCATTTGGGTTGGTGCTTTTGGCAAGTTACCTACCACCAAGGATTTAAGAAATATCGAAAATGCTACCGCTTCGGAAGTGTATTCCTCTGATGATGTTCTGCTGGGAAAATACTTTAAAGAAAATCGAGTCAATGTTGGATTAAATGAAATTTCAGATCATTTCAAAAATGCTTTAGTCGCAACTGAAGATGCTCGTTTCTTTGAGCATCGAGGAATTGATGTACGAGCGTGGATCCGTGTTTTTTTCAAAACCATCCTAATGCGAGATCAATCGGGAGGAGGAGGAAGTACGATTAGCCAACAGCTAGCGAAGAATTTATTTAAAAGGAAACGACATCGAGTTCTAGAAGTTCCAATTAATAAAATTCGAGAAATGATGGTTGCCCGTCGCTTGGAAAATATTTATTCAAAAGATGAATTACTTGCTCTTTATTTGAATACCGTTCCTTTTTCCAGAAATATTTATGGAGTCCAAGTCGCTTCTCAACAATTTTTCAACAATACTCCTACGGATATAAAAATTGAACAAGCTGCCACCATTATTGGAACACTCAAAGCGAATACTTATTACGACCCTGTTAGAAATCCAGAGAATGCCTTGAAACGTAGAAATATTGTTTTGGCACAAATGAAAAAATATCAATACATTTCTCAACCTGAATTTGACTCACTCAAAACACTCCCACTCGAGGTAGATTATCATAGTGAAAATCAAAACCAAGGACTCGCCACTCACTTTCGAGAATACATTCGAAGAGTAGTTGAAAAGGATTTAAGTTTTTATGAGAAAGAAGATGGAAGCAAATATGATTTGTACACCGATGGTTTAAAAATTTTCACGACCATTGATTCACGAATGCAACAATACGCAGAAGAATCCATGACTTCACACCTCGCCAAATTGCAAAAAGATTTTGACAAACATTGGCAAGGGAAAAAACCATGGGGCGACGATCAGACTTTGCAAACTGAAATGAAAAAAAGTCATCGCTACCAACAACTCCAAAAAAGTGGAAAATCAGAAAAAGAGATCGAAGCTAACTTCAACGAAAAAGTTGACATGACTATTTTTTCATGGGATGGAGAAAAGGATGCAAAGATGACTCCGCTCGATTCCATCAAATATTATTTCTGTATGCTCAATGCAGGTTTTATGGCAATGGAACCACAAACTGGAAATATCAAGGCATGGATTGGCGGAACGAATTTTAAATATTTCCAGTATGACCATGTCATTCAAGCAAAACGACAAGTTGGTTCTACTTTCAAACCAATTGTTTATTCGGCAGCTTTGCGGAGCGGAATTCATCCTTGCGATTATGTAAATAACCGGCTAGTCGTTTATTCAAATTACGAAGATTGGAAACCTGAAAATGCAGATGGTAAATATGGTGGCGCTTATTCTTTGCGGGGAGCGTTGACCAATTCTGTCAATTCAGTTGCCGTTGATTTAATCATGCGAACAGGCATCGACACCGTCCGACAGTTGGCAAAAGATATGGGAATTACAAGTGATATTCCTAAAGCTCCTGCGATTGCATTGGGAGCTGTTGACGTATCATTATATGATATGATAAAAGTATATGGAACTCTGGCTAACAAAGGTTTACGTCCTGATCCACAATTTTTATTACGTATCGAAGACAGCGAAGGAAATGTAATTATCGATTATGAACATGAGGAAAAAGAAGCTTTTAAAAGAGTTTTGGATCAAGACTATGCTACCGTTATGACCAACATGATGCAATCAGTTGTGGATAGTGGAACTGCCCGACGACTTCGTGTAGTTTATAATTTGGATAATGATATTGCTGGAAAAACAGGAACAACTCAATCTCATGCAGATGGTTGGTTTATCGGTTTCACCCCCAATTTGGTGGCTGGTGCTTGGGTCGGAGGCGAATCTCCAAAAGTAAGATTTCGATCAATTAGTTTAGGTCAAGGAGCAAATACTGCTTTACCTATTTTTGGAAAATTTATGCAAAAGACCTACAAGGATCCAAAGTTTAGGAAAATGAAAAATGCGAAATTCGATGAATTAGATTTCGGAAAATTACTAGAAATGGATTGCCCTCCCTATCTCGAAGAAGAACCTGAAATTGTAGAAATTATTGATGAAGAATTAAAAGAAGGCGAATATGAGGACGAACCACTTGATCGAATTTTAGATATTTTTAGAAATAGGAAAAAGAATAAAGACGATGAGCTTAATCAAAAAGGCGGCTCTCAAAATAGACAACAAGAAGAAGCTCAAAGGAAACGTGAAAATTCTGAACGCATCAAAAAACGGAATGAGGACATTCGTAAAAAGCGAGAACGAGATCTGAAAAAAGCAGAACGTAAAAAGAAGCGTCAGGAAAAGTGGAAGGATTTGTTTGGGAAAAAGAATTAAAAAAAGGCGACTCGTATGAGTCGCCTTTTTTTATGCTTGGATCATTTGTTTTCACCCTATCTTCAATTAAGTGTAAAAGTAAATTTATATTTAGCTTTCAAAACAAAATCACTTTTATGAAAAATTTACTACTCACTTCCTTTTTACTAATTTTTATAGTTAGTTTATTTGGTCAAAAACCAAATCCAACAACCACTTCATCAGAACCCAACACTTATTTTAAACCATTAAAATATCGAAATATCGGGCCTTTTCGAGGAGGACGTTCGGTAACAGCCTGTGGTGTCAAAGGTGATATTTTAACTTATTATATGGGCACAACTGGAGGTGGACTATGGAAGACAGAGGATGCAGGTCAGCATTGGAAAAATATCTCAGATGGTTATTTTAAAACAGGGTCAGTTGGAGCAGTTGCAGTTGCGGAAAGTGATCCGAATATAGTTTACTGTGGCATGGGCGAACATGCCCCTCGAGGAGTGATGACACATCATGGTGATGGCGTTTATAAATCAACCGACGCTGGCAAGACTTGGAAAAATATTGGATTAGAATTGACCCAACATATTGCTGGCATCATCATTCATCCAAAAGATCCAAATAAGGTTTACGTAGCGGCACAAGGTGCTCTTTATGGAGAAACCAAGGAGCGAGGTTTTTATAAAAGTACCGATGGAGGAGCGACTTGGAAAAATACACTTTATGTAAATGAGCACACAGGATGTTCAGATATCACCATGGATCACAACAATCCTTTGATCATGTATGCAGCCATGTGGGAACATGGTCGAAAGCCTTGGAAAGTAATTAGTGGGGGAGAAGGAAGTGGATTATATAAATCTATTGATGGAGGTGATACTTGGGAAAAAGTACAAAATGGTTTACCCAAAGAATTAGGAAAAATGGCAGTTTCCATTTGCCAAAGTAATCCTGATAAAGTGTATGCATTAATTGAAAGTGATTCTGATCGTGAACTGGGAGGACTTTTTGTTTCTCAAAATGCTGGCGAAAGTTGGAGTAGAATTAGTGATGATCATCGACTGATCCAACGAGCTTGGTATTACATAGAAGTATTTGCTGATCCTCAAAATGAAAATATGGTTTATGTATTAAGTGCTCCTGCGTTACGATCTATTGATGGTGGTAAAACTTGGGAAACGCTTTCAGGGCCACATGGTGACTATCATGACCTATGGATCAATGCAGATAATCCAAATAACCTTTGTATTGCCGATGACGGAGGTGCAGGTATAAGTTTTAATCGAGGTAAAAGTTGGTCCACTCAAAGTAATATGCCGACTGCTCAATTTTATCGCGTGAATGTCGATAATGTTTTTCCCTATCGAATTTACGGCGGTCAGCAAGACAATACTTCTATCAGAATTGCTCATCGAGAAATCGATAGTTGGGGAATTTATCCACAAAGTTGGTCTGCTTCGGCAGGAGGGGAAAGTGCTTTCCTTGCATTTGATCCTGACAATCCAAAATATGTTATGGGAGGTAGTTATTTGGGTACCATCGAAGTACTTGATTCTGACGCCAAAGCAGGTACTAATATTATGGCCGCGCCCATTCAATATTTAGGAAGAGACGCTAAAGATATGCGTTACCGCTTCAATTGGAACGCTCCTATCATTTGGTCAAAACATGAATCCAATACTTATTATCACGGTGCTCAATATTTATTGCGGACTCGCGACATGGGAACGACTTGGGAAAAAGTTTCTCCTGATTTAACCAAAAACGAAATCGAGAAACAAGGTAAAGGTGGTGGTCCATATACCAATGAAGCAGTTGGTGCTGAAAATTATGGAACATTAAGTTACGTCGCAGAATCTCCACATGAAAAAGGAGTTATTTGGCTGGGAACAGACGATGGTCTAGTGCAAATAACCAAAGACGGCGGAGCTAATTGGCAGAATGTAACTCCTAAAGGTTTGAAGGAATGTTTAGTGAATGCTATTGACGTTTCTCCGCATGATCCTGCAACAGCTTACATCGCAACTACTCGCTATAAATTCAATGATCACACTCCGGCACTTTACAAAACTACTGACTACGGAAAGACTTGGACAAACATCACCAATGGAATTCCACAAGGAGCATTTACGCGAGTAGTCAGAGAAGATGACAAGCAAAAAGATTTACTTTTTGCCGGGACGGAAACTGGCATTTATATTTCATGGAATGGAGGAAAACAATGGGAACCTTTCCAATTAAATTTACCGCTTTGTCCAATTACCGATTTAATTATTCGACATGACGATTTAGTGGTAGCGACCTCAGGTAGATCTTTTTGGATTTTAGATGATATCGGATTGCTTCGACAATATGCAAAAGATAACAATTCATTAAAATTGTTTCAACCTGAAAATGCTATGCTAATCAATGGAGGAAGTGAGCTGAATAGCTCTTCCTCTTCGGTCACAGGTACAAACTTATTACGAGGAGTTAACCCTGCCAACGGAGTTGTGATCTATTATAATTTACCTTCGGAAAAAGATGAGACGCCTTTCGTCTTGGAAATAAAAGACGCCAATGGTCAAATAGTTCGAAGTCTTATTTCCGAAAAAGATAGTACTTACAGTCGATGGGCAGGAGGTCCTCCTCCCGAACCAACTTTGTCAAAATCAAATGGACTGAACCGATTCGTTTGGGATATGAAATATCCAAATAGATTAGGTGTTCCTGATGTGTATATCGAAGG
This sequence comes from uncultured Saprospiraceae bacterium, assembly GCA_964352225.1. GTDB lineage: Bacteria > Bacteroidota > Bacteroidia > Chitinophagales > Saprospiraceae > CAJQQY01. The sequence goes on from CAYGRM010000259.1 coordinate 8,988, forward strand.
AAATTACCGAGGACATAAAGTTAGTCCTGGGAAATATACTGCAACTTTAAAAATGGGAGATAAAGCATCCACCACTTCTTTTGAAGTTTTAGCCAATCCAATGTATCCAACAGATGCTGCAACTTATCAAGAGTATGCTGAGTTGATGATGTCGATGACTAAAACAATTGATGAAATGCATCGTTCGATCAATACCATTTATGATTATAAAAATCAGTTGGAGACCATTTTAAAACGCCTACCGAAAACTGAAAAATATGCTAAAATACATGCCGAAGGAATAGCCTTAGTTAAAAGTATTACTGAGTGGGATGAAGATATGGTTCAAAGGAAATCGAAGGCATATGATGATGTAGAAAATTTTCCGAACAAGTTAACGGCTAATTATCTTTTCTTAATCAACCAAACTGAAAGTGCTATTCCAAAAGTAATTCAACCTGTTTTGGATAGACGAAAAGAGTTGGATCTACAATGGGCTCCTTTGCAAAAAAAGGCGAAAGAGATAATGGAAAAAGATGTTGTGGCTTTTAATAAAATGTTGTGGGAGGCTGGCGTTGGAGCAATATTGTTGGATTAAATTTTGGTAACTATTCAGCACACCTGAGCCGATATTTGAAAAATAATTTTTATTTTTGGAA
>CAYGRM010000260.1:0-7139 GCA_964352225.1 uncultured Saprospiraceae bacterium
GTTTCAACAGATACACTTTCTTTATCTCCTTGTTCAATAAATACATTTAGAATTCCAGCTAATTCAAGTGATGAAAATGCTTTGACATCATGAACTTCAGTCGTTACTTCTCCGTTTCCACGAACTCGTTTTTGCGCAGAAACATCAATTTGGTTAAATAGAATAAATACTCCTAATAAGGCCAATGAGATTGGCGAAAAAATCTTTTTCATCTTGAAAGGTTTTATTTTTTTTAGAAATAGTTGCTTAGAAGTGTTATGATTTAAAGACAATCATTATTTAACGAAGGTTGTAAGTTTTTTAATCTTATTTAGGATTGTTTTTATCGAAAAAAATAAATTAGGGAGTAACTATTGCAGATTTTTAAAGTATTCTTTTCAACTATCAAAATATAAAGCAGATGAGTTTATATAATTCACCAAAAGAACATAAACTTAGAAAACCTAGAACTGGTTTTGAAAAAATCAAAAAACAACATTGGAATGATTTGAATACTCCAAAAGAGAAGGTTGAAATGAAGCCAATAATTGAGTTAAGTGAGGAAGCGAAATTTAGGATAAAGAAAAAAAGACAACGGTCACTTTTGATACAAATTCTGATATTCGGTTTGGTTCTTATTCCATTTACTTTTGTTTCGGTTAATTTTTTTTATAAAAAAGTGGAAACGACTCATAAAAAATTAGCCCCTCATCATTATGAACAGATACCTCCTCCTCATTATAAAGGTTTGCATTTATATTGGAAAAGAGGGTATACTGCATTTGCTAATAAGGAATACCAAAAAGCGATTTTAGCTTTTAATACTTTAAATAAAAATTATTCTAATACTACTTTCGGGTTAACAGGTTTGATTTTATCATATGAAGAATTATGTAAGAACGGAAATGATCGTTCTTGTGATTATTTCGAAAAATATTTTGCTCGTTATAAACACTATTATACTTTAAGAAATCAAGATGATGAAACCATTTTAAAAGAAATAAGAGTATTTACTGAAGAACAAATAGAAAAAGTTCTATCTGAATAATTTTTGTAACAAAACATTTCCTAAATCCGTCATCTACTTGAAAAAACGTTAACATCCCTTTAACATCTGAAAAGTGTTAAATTTTAAAATAAATTGCAACTTCGAAAATTGGAATTTGTCATTAATACAGAAGAACAGAAAGTGAAGATTATTGTTTGAAAAACGCTGATGACAAATAATAGTTTAAGTATAGCATAACAAAACAATTACATTTTTACCAACCGAGCAAAACAGACTTTATTTAAACTGATGTTGTACGAAAACGTAAAACGTTCAACGTCAAACGAATAAAGAAAGAATCATCTCTAGTACATTTTGATGATAAAAAAATTCTTTTTTGAAAGGTCAAAGCTAGGCCAATCAAAATCAAAAAAAAATCGAAATATGAAAAAACCACTAATCTTCCATCTTCTCGTCTCTTTTACATTCGGATTTATTATTACTGCCCAAGCAGAAACAGAATTCATTTATGGAAAAGTGTCTACTTTTTTAGGAGAAACTTATGTTGGACAAATGCGATGGGGCAATGAGGAAGCTTTTTGGACTGATCGATTTAATGCTAACAAGGTGTACAATAATAATATTGATTTTCTAAGCGATAGAGAAATCCTTCAATTGAAGAAAGAAAAACAATATTTCAAAGGGGATACCTATAATTCCTTAGATGATTCACAAATGCAAAATGATAAAAGTGAATACACTTTTTTACATCAGTTCTCCTGCCAATTTGGTGAAATTAAAAGCATCAAAATGAGTCGTTGGCAAAAAGCAGAATTGCAATTACGAGATGGATCAAAAGTGATTGTCTCAGGAAAAGGAACCAATGATATGGATACGCCCATCACTATCTATGATGAGAAAAAAGGAAAAATTGAAATTGATTGGATGGAAATTTCCCAAGTGGAATTTTTAAAAGAACCTATCGAATTTAAATCTGCCATTGGTGAACCATTGTATGGAACAGTTTTTACTTCTGAAGGAAATTACAGCGGAGTAATTGAGTGGGACAAAGATGAAAGAGTTACTTCTGATGAATTAGATGGTGAAGTAAAAACTGGAAGATGGAAATCAACTTTTGCTAAAATCAGAATCATCAAACCACATCAATCAGGTAGCATAATTACCATGCAGGATGGAAAAGAGGTTTATGTTTTTGGAACGAATGATGTGAATTTTAAAAACCGAGGTATTACCGTTACAAATGATGAAATCGGTCATATCAATGTTGATTGGTCTACTTTAGATAGAGTTGAATTTATTCCAAAAAAGAAAGCTGGAAAAGGGTACAGCCAATTACAAAACCCACGGGAGATTTCAGGAACAGTTAAAACCAAAAAAGGCAAATCCTTAAAAGGAAAAATCGTTTTTGATCTCGATGAGCAATATGATTTTGAAGTTTTAAATGGAGGTTCAGGCAAAATGTTTTTCGAAATTCCTTTCCGTAACATCAAAAGAATTTCACCTAAAAGTGATAGTAATTGCACCGTAGAATTAAAAAGTAAAAAACAAATTCAATTAAGAGATTCTCAAGATGTCTCCTTTAAAAATGAAGGCCTCTTGGTTTTTCATCAAGATAGTATTAATCCGATTTATGTTAGTTGGCGAGAAGTGGAAGAAGTAGTGTTTAATTAAAATAGTGATAAACTATGAGTCATAAGTGATGAGTCCCAATCGTAAAAAACTTATCACTCATCACTTATAGCTCATCGCTATTCAAAAAAGGTTTTGTTCGGTTTTGTTATACTAAACTCTTAATCATTAGGGTTTAAGAATGCCGTTTAATCACTTGTGGTTAGACGGTAGTTTTTTTTATCCTAAAATGTAAAAGCGTTGTTACAAATAATACTGTAACAACGCTTTTACATTTTAATTTCAGGTATTTGATAACAAAAAATATTATTTCATCTTATTTTTTATCACAGTAGGAATTGCATCTTTATGAACCAAAATAGCAACTGTTTTTAATTGTAAATAAGCTTCTGACATATACAAAAATCCCTCGTACTCGCTGATTTCTCCCCAAGAGTTTTTTATCAAAAAGTATTTTGTTCCATTTTTATCTTTTGAAATACCTGTCAAATGCATTAAGTGGTCATCAGTTGTAGCATAACTTTCAAATTGTTCTTGACGTAATTCTTGCGTAATTATTTTTTCCTTTCCTGGATTAATAAATAAATCCTCTCGGTTAGAATCTTCGGGAACGATCGCCATTCCATTTTTAGATGAAAATCCATTTTCACTCACATCACCATCCCATGCCACAGAGTAACCTTTGTTAATTGCATTCTCCACAATTGCTTGTACATCTTCAATCGGTAAATTATAAAATGAACCATTGGAATAATTATCAGGAATTTCTAATACAAATTTTTTATAAAAGGGGTGATGGGTGAAAGAGGTAATATTCACATAATTATCTGCGTCTAATCCCATTTCTTTGGCATAACTACTTGCAGAATATTTTTTTCCTTCATAAGTAAATTGCTGAGGTGATTCTCCTAGGTAGGTATCGACCACCGCATCGAAAGCCTTCATCCACTTCCTACTTAATCTTTTTTGTTGTAAAACACCATCCAACATTCCTTTGAGGACAGCTTCCATCTCGCTGTGATCATGTTTTTTATCTCCATTTAATTTTCCAGAATAAATAGCTTCGGGAACCATACCATAGTCACTAATAACTCGAATCAAGTCATGTGATAAACTTCCTTGGCTGAAATTTGCTTTGCCTTGACGCAGAACATAATTACGTGCTTTGTCTTTATAAACATTTCTCACCACATACATTTCTGAAAAATCTTGGGGACCATGTCCCATTCGAATTGCTTCACTTTCTAAAAAAGATGACGTTGCAAAACTCCAACAAGTTCCAGTTCGATCTTGACTTTTGACGGGGGTGCTACTAATTGTTTTTACAGATTTAAAGCCATAAGAATTTGAGCTTTGAATCTCTACTTGAGCTTGGCTTACCGAACCTGAAAAAGCTACAAGTGCAATTAATTTAATTAACTTAAATCGCATAAATTTTATTTTTTTAGTGTTTGTAATATGATGCCTACTTCAAATATATTAAAAAATACAAACAAACAATCTATCAAAACTATTGAAGGGTGGATAAAATGTCTTTTCCTAAACTCCGATTTAATTTATTTATCGATTTTATTTTTATAAAGCATATTTGGCAAAACATTATTTCGTCAATCACTTCTGATTTTGAGGGAAATTTTTCGGAAGGATGATAAGGGGTAGGTGGGAGATCTTCGAGATCATAAACATTGGGGTACAATAATACACTTCGCTCGGCACCAAAATATTTATTATAAACATATACTTGCTTCAAATCTGTCATGGATGGTTTTGCTTCGCGCATCACTTTCCACTTGGTATCCAACACATATTTTTTTCCAAAATAAGTCAAAACAATATCTGGCTGAATCTTTCTTCTTTGAAAAAATGGTTTTCGTTGTTGTCTTTTCACTTCCAAGTCAGCACTTTCTATTCGCTTCAATTGCCTAAAAACATATTCCTCAAACAGTACATTCATATCGAACATAATTGCCAAAAGGTGATGTTTCCCTCCTCGTAAATCTGGACTAAAATTTAGCACTAACAGTCTAGCAATTTCTAATGCAGTCTGATAGGATTCGGTCTTTCGATCATTAGTGAATTTTTGAAAATCCCGCTCGGTAAAATTTTGTTTCCCTACTTTTGGAAAATAGGTTTTCATTTCTTTTACTCGGGAAAGTAGTGAAGGCGAAAGCACTAAGGTTTCCAAAATATCCAATGCTCTCCGCAAAATTCGATTCAACAAATGATCATAATCATACTGTTGATACTCAGCATAAAATCGCTCTTGGTGTGCAAAATTCTTTTGGACATTTTTATGAAAAATTAATTTCCCTTTTAGAAACTTAACATTGGATTGTACTTTTCGGTAGCTTCGAAAAAGTCCCTTACGTAATAACTTTTCTATTTCCTTTAAAAATATTTCAAAGTATAATTCTAAAATAGAATTAGTTCGCAATTGTAATCGAGCGGAGGCAAGCGTTTCCACTTTGATCAATCTGCATTCTTTCAACATATCCATCAAAACGTCATGCCATTGAAAAGGGTCGGGATGTTCTTTTTTATCTGCCTTCGGCAAAATCTCGATAGTTAAATGACCAATTTGAATCGCACCGACATAATGAGAAAATTTTACTCCATTAAAAAGTAGGGAATAATATTTACCGCCATGTTTTTCGGAATAGCGAGCGAGTGCATAGAAATGTTTTTTAGTGAAAATAACCCCATGGATTTCATCACCAATGCGCAGCGTTTGATGTTCGAAGACTTGAAGAAGATGAGTTGGCGTGCTAGTTGAGTTCATTATTTAATTAAAATTATTCATCTTTAATGCATCGAACGGAAAGAGCGTAATTTATATTTTTAGCAATTTCATTAATCTTATTAAGTCCTTTTTCAAATTGAATCGCGTGATATTCCTCCACTAATTTTTTATCACTTCCCCAGAAGTTTCCAAATTTTCCGAGGTAATTAAAATTCCCTAGGTCTGTTCGAAGTCCACCATAGCCCGCATTAAATTGAGCAGCACCACCTTCCTTCAAAAATAGAAAAGCAACTCTATTATATGAGCTAAAAAAGTTTCCTTCCCATTTTCCATATCTCTCAATCATAGTTCGCCAATCTTTTCTAGTAGGAATCTTCCACCCTGGAGGTACTGCTTTATGAGCTGCTTCCCAGGTATATAAGCGACCATAATTTTTTCCATTAATCGTATTATTCTCGTATAAATAGTCCCCATCTCCTAAATCATAATTAAGGTTTTCAGCCATCCAAGTTCTCCCATCTAAAAGTTTTACGGTTTTATAAGTTTGTCCGTCACGAGGGTCAGTAAATGAATTTTCGTTATTCGAATCAGCCCTCTTTTGGAAGAATTCACCCGACAAAATGGAATCAACTATTGCTTGAGTTTCCTTCGCATCTTTGGTTTCAAAAAAAGGAATGCCATCATCAACGTTATCTTTAGTGGTAGCTGAAGACGGATTATCGTTTTTAAAATAATGATCAATGGGCTTTAGTTTAGCAGGAATTTTCTCTGTAAACATTGACCCACTTTGGCTCGTTTTAGTTTCCGCTTTTTTGTTCTGACATATCATAGCTACCGCTTCTGCAATTTCTGTAAAAGCATAATCTTCATGTTCCATCACCGGCTTTCCATCCTTCGGCAAAACTTGTAATTTGGCAAAAGGTGAAAATTTCCAAGCGCATGGACGCAAAATAATTGGGATGACTCGTGCTTCATTTTGCTCATGTTTTTTTAGTGCATCCATCATTTCTTCATCATAACAATAATCTGAATCTATAAAATCAGCGCTGATCAAAAGCAAAATAATATCGGCGGTATGCAAATGGGTCTTTATTTCTTTTTCCCAATCCTTGCCTGCTTCGATGATTCCATCATACCATATTTTTGCCATCTTCACTCGCTCCAAAGGACGCAAGTGAGTTCGAAGTTTTTCCATGAGTTCGGAATCTTTTCGAGAGTAGGCGATGAATATTTTAGTTGGTGAAGACATTTTTCAAAGATAGGAAGTTAATTGAAAATGACAATTGGAAATTTTATTTTTTTGTAGAGCCAATCTCTTGTCACTCCCTTACCAACAGGATGAAAAAATGATGAGCATTTTACAAGACAACCACAAGAGATTACTCCTTAGTTTATAAAACGTGAAGATGGCTTAGGAAAGCTAAAATAGTACCCATGCTCTGCACCTTTGGAGCCACAAATTTAGGCCTATTCTACAAATGGAATCGGTGCTCTGCACCTAAATTTGGAAAAGATGCATAGCATCATCCCTATTTGTAGAAAAAATATAACAAGAATAACTCAAGGTGCAGAGCACCGACACCTTAATTCCATGGTTTTAGAAACTAGTGGAGATTACCAAAAAAAATGCGCCGCACTCCATAAAGTGCAACGCATAAAAGGGTACGAAAAATTAATTATTCACTTTCTTATTAATCAACCAGTTATTCGTTTTTTAGGAAAAAAACTAAATATCAATACTCGTATCAAAATGCCACATTTCACCATCCAATCCTTTTTCCA
>CAYGRM010000260.1:7239-9546 GCA_964352225.1 uncultured Saprospiraceae bacterium
TAAATATCAATACTCGTATCAAAATGCCACATTTCACCATCCAATCCTTTTTCCATCAAATATTTTGACCAGAAGTTTTCAGCAGTTCTGATCTTAATATCATTCCGTTTATCAATCGGGTGAATGATATAAATTTCACAATCAGATAAATCTTCAAATTCACAGGATCCATCAAAATTTGTTTTCAAATTTTCATACTTCAATTTACCAGAATGGAAGTTAGCCAACTCTGAATTTTCCAACATATCAGAATAAATAACAATGACTTTACGGTCAGCATTTGAGTTATTTATTTTATGAATACCTTTGCAAAGTGGATTAAAAATATGAGACGAATTCAGCGCCTTTCCGGTAAATGAATTATTGATCTCCGTAGTCTTTTCCATCAATTGTGTTTTAAATTTATCCAACTCTTTTTGCCGAATATATTTATTGCCTTCCATCTTTGATTTCCCTTTTTTAAGCTTTACCGTTTTACTTACACTCGATGAAATATCATGTAAAGGATAGATGCGAACCTTTCCAAAATTACGATCATTCTCTTCTGTTACATTCATCATGGTTAAATATTTCTCGACATCATTTTCCAATAAATCAGAGTAGTCTTGACCTTCAGTATAATCTAAATAAATAAACAATTCAGTATTCGTAACTGGTTGATTATCAGCGCATCCAAGCAGTAAAAGTATTGATAAAACAAATATTATATTTTTCATTTTAAACATGTTTGAGTTTTAGAAAAATTTTGTTTTCTGAGTCAGGTAAAAATCGAAATCAACACTTCCTTTGGTCGTTTTTGATTCCAACTTTTACCTGACAACAAAATTTACCTAAAACAGATTTTTTAATTTTTTAGTTGATAAATAAATCATGGGAGAACCTCCTCAAATCGATATTCCTTAGCAAAGCATTGGATATTCGATATTCAATTCTTCAAAAAAATTCCCCTCCTGCAATTCTCGGAACTCACAAACGCATTGGAGGGGTTAGTAGCCATAGCTTTGTTCTTTGTAGTATTGAAAAGTTAATTTTAGTTCGGATCTAGTTCCAGCTTTTTTTCAAATTTCAAGTCTAGTTCAGGAATACCATTCGCCCAACTTTGGGGTGAAAGATGATTTTTTCGATGCATCAAATTTGCTGCACGATATTTCTCTACCGTAATTCGGTAACCTGCATCCACCATCGCTTCGAGTGCAATAAATGCATTAAGCAATTCATCATATACCTTTGCTGCGCGATTACGCTCGGTGATCAAAGAATCCTTCTTGTTGAGAATGGCTTTCTTCTCAAAAGTGTATTGTTCATTGCGCTCTTGTAGACGAGTATTTTTTGACACTTCCAATGCTTTCAATTTGCCTTGAATATTCAACTTTTCCTTGTCATAGGCAATTTTTTCTTTTGTAAATTTTGCATGTGCATGCTCCAATTCATAACTCTCATCATGACTAAAATATGCCGCTAAAACTCCGATGAAAAATAAAATCAAATTCAAACAAGTAAAAATTACAATGTTCAAATAGCTCGACTCCTCCCCTATGTTCTCAGCCAAAACATATGCTCTAAAAATGCTCACGCCAAAGTTGAAGATCACAAAAAGCAACACACAGATCACACTAAAAAATAGGAACTCTTTCTTCTCTTTTCTCTGCTTGATAAACACTCCCGTAAAGTGCGCTAAAACCGGAATCGAAATCGCCAACGAACTTGCCATAATGATGGTGATAAAAAATGCCTCTCCGAACTTTTGAAAAATTTGCATATTCAAAGGCACCTCCGCCAGTCCAATTCCAACCAACAATAACACATACAAAATCGTCGATTTAAAATGAATGATTGGAGCCATTCTCCCCGTTCGTTCTTGTACATCTTCCAGCTCAGATTTAGCGGTCAGATAATCGCGCTGCACTATTTTTTCATAGTTATCTATCTCTAGTTTTTGAATGTCAAAGTCTTGTTGGATAAATTGATCATCCTCCATTTTCTTTTGATCAATCAATGCTTGTTCGCTATCAATTAATTCTTTTCGATTACTGTTCAAATCCTCAATCTTCTCCGCTTGAGTTTTATATTCGAGGTGAGGGCCATCGAGATAAGGTTTGCCTTTTTTCCATAATTCGGCAATAAATTTTTGATATTCATGTTGGAGCATTCCTTCGTGAGGACTCACTTGCGAGTCTTCTATTTGTGGTAAGTCAAGTGAACCATCTTGGGTTCCCATTTTCTCAGCTTGCTTCAACATTCGCTCATGGTGCTCATCAACTTTGCTTTTTTGCTGCGAAATTAATCCCAAAACGGAATCCATAATTG
>CAYGRM010000261.1:0-9534 GCA_964352225.1 uncultured Saprospiraceae bacterium
ATTTTCCTTCACGTACGGTTGATTGTACATTCTGACACCCGTTGCTGAGTGAAATGCATTCGCAATCGCAGCACCTGCGGGAGGCAAAGTTGGTTCACCAAGTCCCGTTGGAGATTTTCCATTATCAACATAATGCACTTCGATTTGAGGTGCTTCGTCCATTCTAATCAAACGATACTTGTTGAAATTATCCATGGTTGGTTGACCATTTTCAAAAGAGAAATCACCAAACATCGAGTGACCAATTCCATCAATTACACCACCTTGAATTAAGTTGGTTGCAGCTAATGGATTGACTACAATTCCACAATCAACTACACAAACTACCTTGTCTACTTTAGGAACATCTCCCTCCATTTTTACTTGTGCAATTTGCGCTACATAAGTATTGTGAGAGTAAAATGCACTAAACCCAAGATGCGTTCCACGCGGAGTATTTCCCCAATCTCCTTTTTCAGCAGCCATTTTTATAGCTGCGATAAAACGATCAGGTTCATAATTTCCTTTTGGCATTAAACCTTTTTTCGCTTCTTTTAATTTTTCTTCATCTTTGATTTCCTCTTCAAGTTTGGTGTGCGCATCATAAACTTCTTTGGCTTTTTCCAAAATATCTAAACGCATTTGCACCGCGTCTTGTCCAGTTTTTTGAGCTACTTCATCCAAGAAACTTTGCTCCGCTGAAGCTAAGAAATTAGTGTAAGGTGCTCGCCAAGCACCAGTCGAAACATTACTTTCAAGCGAGTGGTTATCACATTGATAATTACTAATTCCAGACGCAGGAAATCCGTCGGCAAGGGAAGACCACATATTGCCATTCACCGCAGCTTCGATTAAGTGGTAACCGGTAATTTTATTATCCTTGATCGCAGCTCGGATTTTATAATGAACGGCAGGGCGGTAAGTTCCAGCAGTCATATCATCCTCTCGAGTCCAAATTACTTGAACTGGAGCTTTGATTTCTTTTGAAACTTGTACTGCTTCCAAAGCAAAATCACCATAAAGTCTTCGACCAAAACCACCACCCATTCGAGTCATCTGCAAATCGATTTTTTGAAATGCTTTGTCTCGGGCAGCTTTTGCAGCATTCTTGTCTTCAGAATCGTGTTCCTCAATCATATCCAACAAATCAGCAACTCTACCTCGAGTCCATTCTGGTGTTTGGATTGGCCCTACGAGTTCTACTTTTTCGTCCGTTACATTGGCGAAAAAATTCATTGGTTCCATGCAGTTATGAGGCAAAAATGGAGATTCATAAGTTCTTTCTATAACTTCATCAGCTTGCGCAAATGCCTTGTCAGGATCACCATCTAAACGAACTGGTGTTTTGGCTTTACTCTCAGTCAACTTATTTAATGCTACTTTATGATTGGTAGTATTTTCTCCAAGAGAAGCATTTTCCCAAACGGCTTTAAGTGCTTTTTTACCTTTCATGGCAGCCCAGGTTGAGTTGGCTACTACCGCTATTTTATCCAACATAACGTCTTCCCCTTTGAACTTTTGTCTTTGAGGAATCTGCATTTTTACCACCTTTTGCACTCCTGCAACTTTAAGCGCTTCGGTATCATCAAAAGAAACTAATTTTTGGCCAAAAGCAGGTGCTCGCAAAACTGCCGCATACATCATTCCTTCTCGCTTGGTATCAATTCCGAAAAGTGGTTTTCCCGTAATGATATCTTCCATATCAACATTACCTTTTGGCGTTCCGATGATTTTGTAATCCTTGGTTTCTTTTAATTTTACATCTTCATCCTTGGGTACTTCCATCGTAGAAGCTACTTTTGCCACTTCTCCAAAACCAATGGATTCTCCTTTCCCATTTGAAATCATTCCGTCAGAGACAGAGCATTCAGAAGGATCAATTTCCCATTGTTGAGCAGCAGCATTGACTAACATTTGTTTAGCAGTTGCTCCAGCCATTCTTAAACTATCCCAACCTTGGCGAATGGATTGACTACCACCTGCTACTTGTCGAGTGTACCATTCTGTATTTAAGCCTGCTTGCTCGACCATGACATCTTCCCATTTTACATCCAATTCTTCAGCGACGATCATCGGCATGGAGGTTTTTACATTTTGCCCAATTTCAGGGTTTGGAGAAAAAATAGTCACGAGTCCATTATCACCTATTTTTAAAAAGGCATTGATATTAAACCATTCCTTAGGCATGGTTCTGATTGGGGTAACATCTTTTGGAGAATTACACGAACTCCAATTGAATCCTAAAACTAAACCTCCACCAGAAAGGGCAGATAATTTGAGGAAATTACGACGATTAACTTTATTTATATTTTCCATAATGAATTATGATTAAGATCTTTTTTTGAAAAAAATAACAGATTAGTTATTAATGATTAACAGTTCAGCATTGATCATTAACTATTACCTGCAGCTGTTTTAATCGCAGCTTTGATTCGGTTGTAAGTACCACATCGACAAATATTTCCACGCATTGCATCGTCAATATCTTGATCATTTGGATTGGAATTATTACTTAGTAAAGCTGCTGCATTCATAATTTGACCAGCTTGACAGTAACCACATTGTGGTACATCATGTTCTCTCCATGCTTCTTGCAAGGGATGAGATGCATCTGCCGAAAGGCCTTCAATTGTAGTTATTTTTTTTCCTTCAACTGCTGACACAGGAAGTATACAAGATCGCATTGCTTGTCCGTCGAGGTGAATTGTACATGCGCCACATTGAGCGATTCCGCAGCCATATTTGGTGCCGACCAACCCAACAGCGTCTCGCAAAACCCAAAGCATTGGAGTATCCGACTCAGCTTCGATGGTTTGCATTTTTCCATTGATGTTTAGATTGTAAGTTGCCATAAGATTTGGTATTTTATTTTTATGCCAAAATAATTAAAAATTGTGAGAATCTGGGAGAGTTGTAAATGTTTTTCAGGTAATTAATCTATGAGGTTGGAGGATAGCATTTTATCAAATTACGAATACCTTATTTGGAATATCTAATGTCGTAGTTTGTCTCCAAGATTGATTTTTTTTGATTCAGGATTTATTAATTTAAAACTTGAATCTCCTTTGACAAAGACTTTGGTTGTTTTGATTAAATTTGTTGAGTTAAATTGAATCACGAAAAAAAAGTAAAAATGGATGACATCGCAGGAAAAGAAGATATTAAAATATTCGTCAACAAGTTTTACGAAAAGATAAGAGTTGATGAAATATTGGGGCCAGTTTTTGCGCTGCGCATCCCTGATGAAAATTGGCCGAAACATTTGGAGCGAATGTATAGTTTTTGGAATACTATTTTATTCTTTCAAAGAGAATATACTGGGAATCCTTTCCAAAAACATGTTGGTTTGCCTGTGGATAATTCTCATTTTGAGCATTGGGTAAAACTTTTTCATCAGACAATTGATGAAAATTTTGCTGGGAAGCAAGCCGATGAAGCTAAGCGTCGAGCAGAAAATATGGGGAAATTATTTAGCCATAAGTTGCAGTACCTCAAAGACAATCCAAATTTCAAACCTATCGTTTGATAAAAAAAAGAATCAAAAAAATACATGAAATATCTTTTAGTTTTTAAGTCCTTATTAATTTTTGGGTTTTTATTTTTTTCCAACAAGACATTTACGCAATCTGGAAGAAGTCCAATTACTCTAAAAAAACCAACCGCTGAGGATATCTACTATCGAGGAACAGGGGCATTTTTTGCGAAAAAATATGAAGTAGCGATTTTGTATTTTGATCGAGTATTAAGAATGGATGAGGAGTATTATTCAAAAGCTTACAATAAACGGGCAGAGTGTAATATTAATTTAGAGAGTTATGAAGAGGCGTTACTTGATTATGATAAGGCTATAGAAAATGCTCCTCGATTTGCGGAAGCTTATAATGGACGAGGTTCTTTAAAAATATACTTTAATGATTATGAGGGAGCACTTAGCGATTTAAATGAGGCGATAGAGTTGAAGCCTCAATATTCAGAGACTTATTTTAATTTAGGTAATCTTTATTATGAAAAAAATGAACTTACAAAGGCTATCGGTTTCTATACCAAAGCTATTAAATTAAATAATTATGAATATGATTATTTTATCAATAGAGGCATAGCTTATCATGATTTGGAATTATATGATTCGGCTATTTCAGATCTTGATTCAGCATTGATGATTAATCCAGAAAGTATATCGGCCTTGAAATTTAAGATAAAAAGTAATATTGAATTGGAGGAATACAATCTTGCTTTGGAGGACTACGAGGAAGCTTTGTCCTTAGATTCTGCCGAACTCTGGATTTGGAATAGTCGAGCTGGACTGCACGTGGACATGAATGAAATTGAAATGGGAATTGCTGATTATACTGAGGCCATTGACCTAGCTCCAGATACGGTTTATTTATATAAGAATAGAGCCATCGCTTATCGGAAGTTGAAACAATATGATTTGGCCATTAAAGATTATAATCAAGCTTTAGCCATTGACTCGACCTATACAGATGCTTTAAATAATCGAGGATATGTATATGATTTGATGGGAGAAAATGAATTGGCTGTGCTTGATTTTACCAAATCGATTGAGATAGATCCAAAAGGTGCGGATTTTTCTTTAAATAATCGGGCGAACTCTTATCGGAAGTTAAAGCAGTTTGAAAAAGCTAAAATTGATGTACAGGAATCTATTGAATTAAATGATGATAACGGTTGGGCTTTTGCGACGCTTGCTTTTATTTATGCAGCTGAAGGGAATGATGAGCAATTTTTTGAAAATATTGAACTGGCGATTTCGAAGCCGTTGGCCTATCCTTTGAAGGAAAAATTGGAAGGGGAGAAGTCATTGGAAAAATATAAAAATGATGAGCGGTTTTTGAAAATATTGGAGAAATCTGAGGGGTGATTTTTAAACCATGATCAATAAAATTATTCCCAAAACTACCGACCGAAATCCCACCCAAGAAATCGTCATGGCAAATGGAACGCCCAACAATTTACATCTCCGAATATGTTCAAAAAACATGATAGTCACTACAATTCCAAACATAGCAATTAATCCCACCAAAGAAATTGGAAAATAATAATTGGCTAATAGTACTGGCAATAAAAGTATTCCT
This sequence comes from uncultured Saprospiraceae bacterium, assembly GCA_964352225.1. Lineage (GTDB taxonomy): Bacteria > Bacteroidota > Bacteroidia > Chitinophagales > Saprospiraceae > CAJQQY01. The sequence continues at coordinate 5,076 of CAYGRM010000261.1, forward strand.
CCAATCATCGAAACGGTGGACATATTTCCCAAATACTCCAATGTTTTATCTTTTTTGAAAAAAGAAATCGCAGTCATTTGCCAACCAATTTGACCGAAGCAAATCATAAATTCCCTGACCCAACTGTGTTCCCAACCTAGTTGAGCATTTAAGTAAAAGGCAAATTGATTCAAAACTAAGCCCGTAAAAATCGCTGCAAAAATAATATAGCTCCATCTATATTTTTTGTTCACTTCAGGAGTACAATCTCTTACTTTATCGTTTTTTAAGGTTGGATAAATTACTTTTCGATTGTAAGAAATAAAACGATAGAGTCGTAAGAGAAAAGCATAGATCAATTGACTGTGCAGAAGTTTTTTAAAAAAAGTAGAGCGATGAGCAACGATTTCAATCATCGCATCAATACCATAGTGAGTCGTAGAGGTTTCCGTATCCAAAAGTGCGATTTCATTTTTTGCACGTTCCATATCAATTTGGTTAGCATAGGAATGTTGGATTGTCTGATAGGGAGAAATGGTATTTTTATCAATTAATCCTATTTTTGAAAAGCATTTTCCATAAATATTACACATGGGACAATCTTGGTCGATGAGTAGTTTTCGATTCTTTAGCATGGTAATATTTTTATAATAAGTAATTAAATTTAGGGCAAAGATATACTAAAAAACACAAACTTTCAATTTTTATTGAAAATTCAATAAGTTAAAGTTAGTGCATTGTATATCTTTTATTAATCCAAAGAATAAAAAGATTCCCAACTTTTGATTTCCTTTGCCAATTCGAAAATTACTCTTAAAATAATCCATCGAATGGTTGAGAATAAACGTGATATTTGGTTGATTCCACTTTGTATATTTATCGTATACATCGTATGGGGAACGACCTATTTGGCTAATGCTTGGGGGGTAAAAGTTATTCCACCATTCTTGCTAGCAGCTGTTCGATTTATTGTAGCTGGGAGTGTTTTATTATTTACTTCTAGTTTTTTTACACCGATCAAGATCAGTTGGAATCAATTTAAAAACTTAGCATTTGCGGGATTACTATTATTTGGAATAGGTAATGGATTAGTGACTTGGGCATTGCAGTATGTGGATTCAGGAATTACAGCATTAGTTATTTCATTGGAACCATTGGTGGTAGCGATTATGCTTTGGTATTTTAAAAAACAAAAACCTCAAATCAATACTTGGATGGGAATAGGACTAGGTATTTTGGGAATGGCACTTTTGATCGGACAACCCAAATTTGTCTCTAGTTATGAGTGGATGATGGGGTTTAGTTTTATATTTATTTCGATGTTAGCTTGGGGGTATATTTCGATCTGGATTTCTACCGCAGACTTGCCAGAATCAGTATTTCAGAGTGCTAGTATGCAAATGATTTTAGGAGGATCAATGCTTTTGGTGAGTAGTTTTGGAATGCAGGAAGTTCAAAATTTTGATTGGTCAACTTTGACACCTAGGGCAATTGGTTCTTGGATATATTTAATGATGTTTGGTTCGATTCTCGCCTTTTCGGCGTTTAATTATTTACTATTAAGAGTTTCGCCCACTAGGGTCGTAGCTTCCTCTTATGTTCATCCTGTGATTGCTCTAGCATTAGGTTTTTCGTTGAACCATGAAAAAATTACTTCTCAATCAATTTTGGCAGCCGGAATATTATTAATCGGGGTAGTGCTAATTAATCGAGAAAAATCTCATGCCTAATTTTTTCACCTAAAATATTAAAAGATGAAAAAGCAGATTTTACTTTTCGTTTTCCTTTTGTCTTCATTATTTTCTTACAGCCAGACTAATCAAGGAGATAAATTAGTTGGAGGAACAGTTAGTTTTGGGACGCAATTTACTCCGAATAATGAGAATCAATTATTCCTAAATTTTAATCCAAATTACGGGAAATTTATCAATGATAATATCGCAGTCGGAGCAGGGGTTAATTTGAATTATCAAAAAATAAGTAATAATTCCAACTTGACTTCATTAGGATTGCTACCTTTCGTAAGATATTATATTGGTAATTCTGATGTGTTGCAATTTTATGGAGAAGTGAAAGGAGGTTTTCTTTATCAAAGAAACAATAACCCTGGAGGTGCAACAAACAATAATGGATTTCAAATAAATGTTGGCCCAGGTGTAGCATTTTTTTTAAGTGAAAATGTTTCGTTTGATTTTATAGTCAATTATGGTTATGTAAGGTTGAATGAATTTATAATAGATAAAAGGTTGAGTTTTAACTTTGGATTTCAGGTGTACTTGTTGGGAAATAACTAAGTATTTTTTTTAACAAAATCATCAAATAAACAATAAAGACCTTTCAACTAATTTTAGTTGAAAGGTCTTTGTCATTATTTTAAGCTGATTTAAAAAACAACTACTTTCTTTGAAATAATGCGACCATCATTCAATCGAAATTGTAAATGATACAATCCTTCTGCCTCGATTTTTAAAGTTTTATTTTGGAAAAATGAATTTGTAAGATTATTGTTATAGTTCTCAATGGTTTGTCCGATTGAATTATAAATAACAATATTTTTAATTTCTATATTTTCAAAGTTTACTTGAAAATTACCATTATTGGGGTTTGGGAAAATGTCAATTTTTTCATTTTCTAATAATTCATTTACATTGGAGGAATTATCATTAATGCAGGGAAACGCTGCGATCTCATCTCGAATGGTTGGCAACAAACCATATAAATTAACTCCAGGGCAAACCGTAGAACTACAAGCATTTGGCGAATCATTTCCATCCAAGTGCCCTGAAATATTATTCAGATTCAACTCAGAGTTTGGGTGGAAATCCATTCCTTGAACATCAATATCTTCTTCGCATGAACCCCATGCAATAAAGTTTTGCAGCGCATTGATTGCTTCAGAAGTTGGTGTCGCATTTTCATAATTTCCAATCACACAAATCCCAATTGTTTTTTGATTCATACAGCTAAAATGTGCTCCTTGCAGCCCTTGCCCACGCCCTTCGTAAATAACTCCATTGCCATCTATCAACCAATTATATCCAATATCGTCCCAACCATTAGTGCCTGTATGTAAATCATAATAGGATCTAACAACCGCTGCAAAATCAGAACTCGTTGTTTGCCCCGCAGAATGATGCACAATAAAATGAGATGCCACAGTTGGTTCTGGTGTGGTGTCAATTGGACAATCTCCTGAAGGACACCAACATGCTCGGCCACAAATATTAGGTTGTGCGCAAATACAATCTGCTTCACCACCTCGTGCGTGAGCGCTTTCATTTTCATCGGAATGTCCTGGAAAGTAAAGTCGTATTTTAAAGCCAAGAGGAAGTTCTTGGTGAGCTTTTATTTGTATTCGAGTTGTATTTTTATCTATATCACCACCCAAAAAAACAGTTCGGTTTGGGGTGATACCTTCTGTCATTCTTGGGAAAGTTTGCCATTCTGACCATCCTTTTATTCCCTTAATTTCAGTCCTGAAGAATAATTCACCTTTGAAATTTTCCTTTTCAACATAACCAGAAAGCATAATAAAAGGGGTAGGAATGAGAGGTTCTACCTCTACGGTAAATCCCAAATAAAGAGAATTATTATTAGGCGCAAAAAACTCAACGTTTTGCTCAATCGAATTCCTTGAATCATTCTTTTTTGGAACAATAGACTGAGCATTAAGATGAATCGAGGTAATCATGGAAAAGAAAAAAAGAAGAAGGCTTAAGGTGTTTTTCATATTTTTTATTTAAAAAAACGTTAATGAAAGATCACTCAAAGCTAGAAAAAAAATATGGATTCGAAGAAGTTGCTCTTGCTGATTTTCAGGCAGCTAAGAGACAACTTCCTCCTTATTTGGTTAGCCGTGGCACAGCTATTTATCTAAAACTAGATAGATCTAAAAGTTTTCTTTAAACATCTGGATCGCAATCGCAATCAAAATAATTCCAAAAACTTTTCTTAATGTCGTGATGACTTGCGGAGAAATTTTATTTGATAACCAATCCGTAGATCTCAAAATAAAATATATAAATACTAAATTGACAATAATTCCCGCGATGATACTGATATTGTCATATTCAGATTTTAGAGAAATAATCGTAGTTAAAGTTCCTGCTCCTGCCAACAATGGAAAAGCAATCGGCACCACACTTCCTGAGCCACCATCATCGTGATGATCTCTAAAAATTCGAATGCCCAAGATCATCTCCAAACCAATGAAGAAGATAATCAAGGCTCCTGCCATGGCAAATGAAGAAACTTGGATTCCAAAAATTCCTAAAATGGCTGCTCCAAAAAATAAAAAGGCAATCATAATCATTGCGGCAAAACCTGTTGCTACCGATGCATTAATTTGAACGCCCTCTTTTTTCATATTAATCAAAATAGGAAGTGATCCGATGATGTCAATTACTGAAAATAAAATCAAGCTGACGGATAAAATTGCTGTAATGTTCATTGAAAATATATTTTAATAGTTGTTTAATTA
>CAYGRM010000262.1:0-9485 GCA_964352225.1 uncultured Saprospiraceae bacterium
TTTTTACATTGAAGTTGTTTTATAATTTTACGTTAAAAAAAATAAATATGTTGAATTTCATCAAAATAATCACATTTACTTTTTGTGTTTTTATTTTTTCAAAAAATACTCACGCACAAACGTTCGAAGCGGGACTGATCGGAGGTGTAAATTTATCTCAACTCCATGGAGATGGCTTAGCTGGATTTAATCAAATCGGATTAAATGTAGGTGGCAGAATTGCCGTTCAAACAAGTGAACGATGGAAATGGAATATCGATCTTTTGTTCAGCCAAAAAGGAAGTAACAAAAGTGCTGACGATCCGAATAACTTTTTTGATAGCTATAGATTAAACTATGCAGAAGTTCCCATTATGATTTCGTTTTTAGATTGGGCAGATGATTCTAAGGAGGGCGACTTTTACAAATTACATTTTACGGGAGGAATTGCTATCGGTCGTTTAGTAGATTTCAAAGTTATAGATGCCCTAGGTACTGATGTTACAGATTTACAAAACTTCAACAGATTTTCCCTTGATCTCATTATTGGAGCCACATATTTTATTAATGAACACATCGGAATTAATGCTCAATATTCTTTTGCGACATTAGATGTCAGAAAAGAAAAACAAGAACAATCTCTTGCAGGTAGAACTTTGACTTTTAGAGCCATTTATATGTTTTAATTTTTTGAAAAAAACTAACTTTTACAATATGATACTTCGTCTTATTACATTTTTTGCCATTGCATTTTTTGCTTTTTCATGTAACAATACTGAAAAGCCTACTGCATCAGAAACGAAAACTGAACCTACTACTCAATCACCTAAGATAGAAACTAAACTAAAATCGAATGGAAAAGCTTTGTACCCAAGTATTCCTTTCGAAACGATCAAAGCATTATATGAAAAATGCGATTATGTAGATTATAGTTTTAATAATTTACCTTTTACGATTAGCCGTCAAGAACCTACTGATCTACGTCATTCACTAGCGCAGATTGCTCAAGAAGTTGCCTTAGTGGATGAGAATTGTCCACCTTTTGGTAGAATGATTTATTATAAAGATGGGAACGTCGCTTTAGAAGGATTGATATACTTTTCAAAAGGCTGCAACTACTTTGTATTCTTAGAAAATAATCAACCTAAGTATGCTAACTTCATGACTCCTTCTGGTGTTCAATTTTTTAATGGCTTGCTAAGTCAATTTACAAAAACACCTCAACAATAAAATTCTAAATAATTATTTATGCCCCGATACGGTGTTATTGATTTAGGAACGAATACGTTTCATTTACTCATCGTTGAGGTCAATGAACTGGAAGAAGCTACTGAACTTTTTCGAGAACGTATTTTCGTAAAACTTGCTGAAGATGGGATTGGTAAAATTGGAAAAAAAGCCTATCAACGCGGTATTCAGGCTCTTTCCCATTTTCAAAAAATACTACTCGATTATCAGGTCAAAAACATTAATGCTTTTGGAACTGCCGCACTTCGTACCGCAAGTAATGGCCCTGAGTTCATCAAAGATGCTCAATCCAAAGCCGACATCTCTATCCAGTTAATTCCAGGTTCTGAAGAAGCTCGCTTAATTCATGTAGGGGTAACTCAAGCTGTTGAATTTGGAGAGGAGAAAGGATTGATTATGGACATTGGCGGAGGAAGTGTCGAATTTATTATTGCTGATAAAAATGAAGTTTTCTGGGCTAAAAGCTTTCCTATTGGAGTAGCAGTATTACATAATAATTTTCATCGAGCCGAACCAATTAGCATTGAAGAAATCGATGTGCTCCATGCTCACCTTGACAGAACGCTGCAGCCACTTTTTGAAGTTTTAAAAAAATATAAAACAAGTTGCCTTATTGGTGCTTCAGGAACCTTTGATGTGTTGGAAAAAATATTACCCCACACCCTTAAAACCCAGTTAAGTGCAACTATTGAAATCGAAAATTTCTACCCAATTTATCAAAAAATATTACACATGAACATGGAGGAAAGACGAGCCGATGAGCGGATTCCCCTCACTCGAGCAGATATGATTGTGGTCGCCTTGATTTTAATTGATTTCATCATCAAGAAAGCAAAAATTGAAAAAATAGTAGTCTCTGCCTATGCAATGAAAGAAGGAATTTTACAGGAAATGAAAAACTCGTAAATGTATTGTTACATCTTCCTCTTCTTAAAAAATCCAATCCCCTTTTTTCCAAAAAAATAAACCCAACCTAACAATCCACCTAAAGCTAAAGGCGTAATTATCGCAAATTTTACTTTGGCAAAAAAAGCAGCTTGCTCAACTGAACCATTACTTGCAGCACTTTCCCAATCAGCTAATAAACTCGCCAAATGTCCATTTTCAATAGTATCACAAACTCCCGCAGTAATTCCTAAAATTGCAATCAAAATGAATAGCCAATTTTTATTCACCTCAAATTTTTTCAATAAAAGAATCCAACCCAAAATAGCTGCGCTCACATAAAAAAGAATAAACCAAACATCTTCATCCAGCGTCTCTTGTGCAGTTGCGGCCATTCCATTAGCATGAATTGCGGCAAAAAGGGTTTTGGAAAATTCTCGATCAGGAGCCATTTCAAAAGTTAAATAATTAAATTCAGGATTAGTTTTTTCCGCCAAAACAGTTTGCAGGTTTCCCAAATAAGTAGCATAATAAACAGTTCCTAAAAGAAGGATTCCAAAAAGGAAATTCAGTATTTTCATTATTCAAAATTATAATCTAAATCTGCATTTATAAATTTCATGACCATGACCGTTTTGATTTTATCTTCAAAAACAGGTTTCATTTCTTTTTGCAATATAGTCATCACATCATCGTATTCTCCAAAAACCTGAGTACTCATACTATTCGTTTTTGAAGAAATATTTGGATAAGATTTTATCTTTTTAATAAATTTTAAAATATGTTCCCCAAAGTTTTCATCCAAAGGATACATGCTGATTTCAACTGATAATTTCATGATACTTTTTTCTATTTTTTCAAAAGTAAAAAAAGAATAAAGAATTTAGTCTAAAACCTTCAACTAAATCGTCGATAATCCATTCCTTTTCATTCGGTATTCCACATTTTTATCCATATTTTTGCAGACTATTAGAATCTGAGGTCAATCAAACAAAATGAGTTTGTAAACATTTTTTTTTCTTCTAGTCAAGCCAAAATTAAAATCAACACTTCCTTCGGTCGTTTTTGATTTCAATTTCACCTTGACAAAAAATTTGTTGACAAACATTAAAAAAAGAGAAACACTAACATTATACAAGCAATGGCCAGAAAACAAAGTAAGGGACAACTCAATTTTTCTTTTCCAAAATTTCAGGACGAACGGATATACAAGCTACTCGGCCTGCTCTGCATTTTCATTGCTCTATACCTCTTTATAGCATTCGCTTCATATTTATTTACCTGGCAAATTGATCAATCTTTAGTCTTGGAACACTCTTGGGGCTTTCTTTATGAGGGTGACATAGGAGCTGCTAACTGGCTTGGTCGATTGGGGGCAATTATTTCCAATATGTTTTTTTATTGGGGCTTCGGATTGCCGTCATTTATCTTCATTTATGTTTTTGGGAGGTTAGGACTTAATACTATTAGAGAGCGACCTTTTAGCGAAAATATTCCAATGTTTTGGAATGGATTTATCTTGTTATTGTTTTTATCTATTCTTTTTCACTTTATTTTTCAGAGTTCAGGATTTCCATACGGAGGTGCTTTTGGAAAAGCGACAACGAATTGGTTATTGAAATTTATCGGAACTATTGGCCTGATTGCGTTACTTGTATTTTCAGGATTCACAGCCTTCATTTGGGCGAATAATCCAAACTTTAATGAGCTGACTTTCGAAAAAGTAATTTCAGATATTCGTTTCTTTTTTGAAGATTTGTTAAGCGGTAATTTTTTAGGAAAAAAGAAAAAACGTAGCCCTCAAGTTGCTCCCAAAAGAGAAACTTCAACTTCAGGTGGATTACTTCCTAGAACTTCAAGTGCTTCATCTACTAAATCGACTGACCTTTCTACCGATTTTGAAATATCTACTGGCGAAACGGGAAGTCCTGCTCCAACCGATGAAACCCCTGAAGTTAAAAAAGGCCAACTCGCATTTGATTTGGAAAAAAGAAATAGAGAAAAACCTCAAACACTTCGCTCGGGTGAAGCTGAAATGGAAATCTCTGCTCCTACTCCTTTCGTTCCAAGTGAAGATGATGAGCCAAACAACCCCTCAACTACATTGACTTCGGACTACGCGGAAACTACTTTGGAGATCCAAACGGATAATAAATTGCACACCGAGCCTTACGATCCAACCTTGGATTTATCGCACTATGAGCACCCTGTAACTTCATTGTTAGAAGATTATAATGTTGATAATTTCGAAATAGATCGGCAAGAGTTGGAGCAAAATAAAGATCAGATTATTGAGACCTTATTAAATTATAAAATCGAGATCGTAAAAATCAAAGCGACTATCGGACCAACAGTTACACTTTATGAAATTGTTCCTGCACCAGGTGTTCGTATTTCCAAAATTAAAAACTTGGAAGATGATATTGCTTTGAGTTTGTCGGCCATGGGAATTCGGATTATTGCTCCGATCCCAGGAAAAGGAACTATCGGTATCGAGGTAGCCAATAAAAATACTCAGATCGTTTCTCTCAAAGAATTATTGCAATCAGATAAATACAAGCGAGCTAAAATGGACTTGCCGATTGCCTTGGGTAAAACCATTCAAAATGAAGTATTCGTTGCCGACTTGGCGAAGATGCCTCACCTTTTGATTGCAGGTGCGACGGGACAAGGAAAGTCTGTGGGGATCAATGTTATTTTGATGTCTTTGCTTTACAAAAAGCACCCTTCGCAAATCAAATTGGTTTTGATTGATCCGAAGAAAGTGGAGCTTTTTCCATATAGCAAAATTGAAAATCATTTCTTGGCTTACTTGCCAGGCCTGGACGAACCGATTGTAACCGATGTGACGAAAGTAGTTCACACTTTGAACTCGTTGATGATTGAGATGGATACTCGATATGATTTATTGAAAAAAGCTCATGCCAGAAATATTCGAGAATATAATGAGAAATTTATTTCACGTAGATTAAATCCCAACAAAGGACATAAATTCATGCCTTTCATTATCCTTGTCGTGGATGAGTTTGCAGATTTGATTATGACTGCTGGGAAAGAAGTAGAATTGCCGATTGGTCGATTAGCACAGCTATCACGGGCGGTTGGAATTCACTTAATCATTGCAACTCAGCGTCCTTCGGTAAATATTATTACGGGGGTAATCAAAGCCAACTTCCCTGCACGTATTGCCTTTAAAGTAACAGCAAGAGTTGATTCAAGAACGATATTAGATACTGGTGGTGCTGATCGATTGATTGGTCGCGGAGATATGTTGTTATCCTATGGAAGTGACTTAGTTCGACTACAATGTGCATTCGTCGATACACCTGAAGTAGAAAAGGTTATTAACTTTATTGGATCGCAAAGAGGATACGCTACGCCATTCTTTTTACCTGAATTTCATGGCGACGATGATGATAGTGACAAGCCAGGCGCAGTCAATACCAAAGACTTAGATGACAACTTTGAAGATGCCGCAAGATTGATTGTTCAAAATCAACATGGATCAACTTCGATGATACAAAGAAGACTAAAATTAGGATATAATCGTGCTGGTCGAATCATGGACCAATTGGAGGCTTTGGGAATTGTGGGCCCAAGTGTGGGGAGTAAAGCCAGAGAAGTTTTAATATATGACGAGATAGAATTGGAACGGTATTTGGAAGATATTAGAACTAGGAAATAGGAGGCAACTTCGTAATAATATTACGAAGCCACAACCCGGCAAATCATTGATTTGCTGGGTTTTTTTATGCCTATTCTTAAAGTTAAAAACATAACGCGATCAATGCTTAATGCATCGGTCGCGTTTTTTATTTGTCTTTATAATCAAAAGTTTTTCACTACATTTAATCTTTAATACTCCAATTTATTTTTAACCAAAACCAAAATCCATGAAAAATTTAATTTTTCTTTTCATCTTTTCTACCCTATTTCTCACTTGTAAACAATCTGAATCTAACAACGATTCTTCAGATTCAACAGCTACCACCCACAGGCAATATTCCATCGAACAATTTCTAAATAATACTAGCATTTACGCAAGCTCCTTTTCTCATGATGAAAAAGAAATTCTAGTAGGAAGTAACGAAACTGGAATTTATAATGCCTACCTAATTAATCTCGAATCAGGCGAACGCAAACCATTAACTGAATCAAAAGACGAGTCAGTTTGGGTGTCTTCTCTTTTTCCAAATGATAATCGAATGCTCTATACTGCTGATAATGGCGGTAATGAAATCGATCATATTTTCCTGCGAAATGAAGATGGTTCGACAAAAGACTTAACTCCTGATGAAGGAGCGAAAGCTGGATTTTATGGCTGGAGCGATGACTTGAAAAGCTTCTTTTATGGATTTAATAAAAGAGATAAAAGGTACATGGATGTCTATGAAATGGATATTGAAAGCTTTAATTCTAAACTCCTTTATGAAAATAAGGAGGGGTTTGATTTTAATGGAATGTCTAATGATAAACAATACATCGCTTTGACAAAAGCAGTTAATACTAATGATGTTGATTTATTTTTATTAAATACCAAAACCAATGAAAAAATAAAAATTAATAAAAATTTATCTGGAAATATGGCTGCCGATTTTAGTGTTGATAGTAAATCATTTTACTACTTGACCAACGATGGAAGTGAATTTAGATATTTGATGAAATATGATATTGCATCTGGAAATAGGGAAAAAATGATGGAAGAAGATTGGGATATTTCTTATGCTTATTTTTCAAAAAATGGAAAATATCGAGTCGTTGGAATTAATCAAGATGCGAAAACTGTGGTTCAAATTTTAGATACTTCAACGGGGCAAAACATTGCTTTTCCAAATATTCCAAATGCCGATGTTTCTTCCGTTAGAATTTCAAGAAGTGAAGATAAAATGATTTTTTCCGCAGGAAGTTCTAAGTCAACTAACAATCTTTACCTATATGATTTTGATACAAAAAAACATAAACAATTAACTAAAACACTAAATGCTGAAATCAACCCTGATGACTTAGTAGAGGCTGAAATTGTTCGATATAAATCTTTCGATGATCTTCCAATTCCAGCTATTTATTATAAACCCAAAAGTGCCACAAAAGAAAATAAAGTCCCTGCACTAGTTTGGGTTCATGGTGGCCCAGGCGGACAATCTCGCGCCAACTACTCCTCGTTTATTCAATATTTGGTAAATCATGGCTATGCTGTATTAGCTGTCAACAATCGAGGCAGTAGTGGTTATGGAAAAACTTTTTTCCAAATGGATGACCAAAATCACGGCGAAAAAGATTTGCAAGATTGTATCGAAGGCAAAAGGTGGTTAGCTCAACAACCTTATATCGATGGTGAAAAAATTGGAATCATCGGAGGTTCCTATGGAGGATTTATGACGATGCGAGCAATGACACATACGCCTGAAGAATTTGAAGTCGGCGTCAACCTTTTTGGTGTAACCAACTGGTTGAGAACCTTAAAAAGTATTCCACCTTGGTGGGAATCTTTTAAGGATGCGCTCTACCTAGAAATGGGTGATCCAAATACAGCTGATAGTATTCGACTTTATGATATCTCTCCAGTTTTCCATGGCGATAAAGTCAAAAATCCAGTTATGGTTTTGCAAGGAGCAACTGATCCAAGAGTACTTCAAGTAGAGTCCGATGAAATGGTAGCAGCAATCAAAAAGAATAATATCCCTGTGGAATATGTACTTTTTGAAGACGAAGGACACGGCTTCGTAAAAAAGGAAAATCAAATAGAAGGGTACAGCAAAGTACTTGATTTTTTAGATACATATTTAAAAAAGAAAATTAAAGGATAGACTTCTAATAATTAAAAGACCTTCCAGATTTTTAAAATCTGGAAGGTCTAAATTTTCTTTTCATTTGTAATCCTAAGATATCTCCCTAGTAATTTTTTTAAATTGCTGAAGGATCCCCTCCTGACGGCAGGCATTTAAGGGTTAAGGATTAAAACACCTCTAACTCCCCCATCAAATAATTCCGCAACGGCAACTCCATCATCTTCCCCGACGCATCCAATAGCTCCACATACAAAATGTAAATGTCTTGTTGGACTCTGAATTGCTCCAACTCTTTTTTGAATCGACTGCCTTTTAATTTCAACATCGCAATGGGTGAAGCACCCGCTATTTTTTGATATTGTTTGAGCACTTCATTGGCTTGACTATTTTCTAATTGTTGACCTAGCAATTGATACAATTCATATTGACTTTCCATCTCTAATCGAATTTGAGTCATCCGTTCTTTTAACTTAATTTTTAATTCCTCATATTTCAACCCTTCATCAATTTTCTCAAATTCCAACTCATTTAAGTTTTCTCTTTGCTGATTTCTTACTGGAATTTTAATTCCCATTCCTAATGAGAAGACTTGTTGAAAACCTCTATCATCATTTCCCCCAATTTGAGCTTGAAAAAAGTCAATCGTATTTTCTTCTTGAGTTCTTCGAATTGCTTGCTCTTTTACAGCTAAATTGACATTCAAATTTCTTTTTACCAATGTCGCATGAGCTTCAGACGGATTAGGGGAAAGCGACCTAGCGACACTCATCACCTCCTCTATTTCAATTAGAGATAAATTACCAGTCTGCAAGTATCCTTGTTGATTTGAAAAACGAAAAATTCTTTGCTGTGCGATAGTCAAGGCATTTTTTAATCTTAAAATATTACGATCAGCTTCATGTAAATCATCCTCTGCTTCTATAATATCTAGAATATTGAATTTCGGTAGATTGATGCTTTTTTTCAAAACAGTCATTCGATCTTCGAGCAATATTTTTTGTTCTTTTTTCGCTGCAAGTAAATTTTCAAAATAAGCAACTTCAATAATCGCATCATACCTTTCTCTCAATAAATCTTGCATCAAGAGTTGCTCCTCGATAGTATTCAATTCAATTCTTGCTTGTTGAAAATCAGCAAATGCTTGTTGTTGATCCTTAGTATGAAATCGTCCTCGAAGTACATATTGCTGTTCTGCCAATTTAAAGTCATTCGTCTCTGTACGAAATTCCATTTCGTCCACAATCGGTAATTTAAACATTGAGTTTTTCAGAAAATCAACACGCTGCTGCTGGAGGTTAAGAACGTATTGTTGTTTTGCAGAAGCTAAAATATCAGAAGTGGAAAGTGTATTCTGAGCATTTGATAACAATACATTTACAAAAATAAAAAAAAATAAGACTAAGGATTTAGAGAAAGCTCTTGCCCTTTCAGAGGTGTATACTTTTTTAGAAACTCCATAGAGGGTCACCCTGTGAAAACAAAAAAGGGAAAATAATCCCTGAAAAGCAGTAAGCAAATTATATCCTTCTTTCATCCTTTTCCAGTAATTACTTTATTCGTTTTTTCTTCACTCGAATCTAATAT
>CAYGRM010000263.1:0-9473 GCA_964352225.1 uncultured Saprospiraceae bacterium
ATTTTAAACAACTTCTATGAATACTTTTTGATTTAAAAGTAATTTTTTATGTGTTTCATCGTAGGAATATCGACTCGAAAGGTAATAGTAAAATGAAAGAAAGTGACCATTTGAAGGTTAAATTTAAGGAAAAACTAATAACATCCTATTTTAATTGACCGTTGGATGAACGAATTGAACCAATGGTTGAATGTATGGCAAAATATCATAATTTTTGAATTAGATTTGAACTGAAAATATACCAAACACCCGTTTTAAGAAAAGTGTCCGAAAAGTAAGTATTAATAAAATTATTGTAGTTAACAACCAAATTGAAAACACCCTAATCCTCCTTAGATAAGGATTGTAATGATAACCCTTTAATACATACCTTACCCTAGAACCTACAATAATTAACTTTCCCCTCTTTTATTAATTATTGCTTTCGGACACTACATTTTTAAAGAAAACCAGATGAAAAATAGTAATACTTGGCCTGATCCAAGATAGTAGTTAAAATAGTACACGTCATTCATTTTTGGATGGCGTGTTTTTTATTAAACTTGATTTAATAGGGATTTATAAAAGAAGAAACTGCCTAAGGTTAAGCTTATTAAAGACGAGTCATTTTTTCTAAAAAATCATGTCTTCTACGTCTTGCAACAGGTACAATTTTACCATCGGACATTTCAACGGTTCCTTCTTTGTCATATCTGATAATATGCGTAAGACTAATCAAATGTGATTTGTGTGGAGAATAAAAATGATAGGATTCCAAAAGTTTTCGAAATTCACCAAGGTTGTAGGAACTAACAATTGTCTTACTATCTTTCAAGATTAATTTCGTACATCTCTGAACGCCCTCGCACCGAACAATTGCACCGGTTTCTACAAATTCTAAGCCTCTTGAAGTTGGAATTCCAATTCGATTATTTTGGCTTAAGGGATTATTTAAGTTTTTAAGTAATTGCTTATTCCGAAGATTTTCTTCCTTTTGACTTATTCTAAAACTTGCTTGATTGACCGCTTTCAAAAGTTCCATTTCGCGTATCGGTTTTAAAATATATCCGATAGCACAAAATTTAATTGCTTCTATAGCATAGTCTTCATGGCTCGTGACAAAAATAATTTCAAAATTAAGATGAGGAAGTTTTTTTAGTAAGTCGAATCCGCTACCGCCAGGCATTTCTATATCTAAAAAAACAAGATCAGGTTGATAAACGGTGATAGAATGGATTCCAGCTTCCAAAGAATTAGCTGTATCTAGTATATTTACTTGAGGACAATATTCTTGCAATAAACTACTTAAGATTTGAATAGCTTTTAGCTCATCGTCAATTAAGATGGCATTCATAAGTTTAGTTTTTTGAATCTAAGGATCTTGGAATTCTCCGTAATCTTTATTTAGTGGTTAATTATAGGTTGAAATTATAAGCAAATAATCAAGTAGTTATCTAATTTTAAATTTACTATATTTTTTAGCTAAACTAACATATTAGGTTGTTTTTTTTGCATGAACGGTATGTTTTATATAACAAACGGTAGTTAGACCTTGAAGCTTAGTATTTCTATTTGGAAATTTTTGAAGAAGAAACTAACCTATCAAAAAAAATACTTAATTTGTTTTCTACACATAAACACTTACTTATCGAAATCCAGAAATGAAAATAAAAAGCCTCCTTCTAATTCTATTTTTCATTTTATCCTTCCTTTTTTCCCAAGGTCAGGCTTTACCTATTGAAACTAAATATTATTCCCAGAGTGATGGTTTACCAAATCGAACAGTTTATGATGTTTTTACTGATTCTAGAGGAATAATATGGGTAAGTACGGGGAGTGGAATTAGTATGTTTGATGGATTTAAATTTATTAATTTTTCGAATGTACTATTTAAGAATGTTGTCAAGAAAATAAACATTCATGGTGCGGGAAAAATAAGTGAAGATGCCCACCAAAACTTAATTATCCAACCAGTTGACTTCAAGGATTCATTAGAAATTCTAAATTTTTTCACCCTAGAATCTTATGGTATTTCTCTTCGCGAATCTGAGCAACTAGAAGGGGATTTAGTGGATGTTTTTTCAGTTCATATGGGCGATGTTTTTTTACTAAGAAGAACAGCGACTCATCTGATCATTTATAAATGGACAGGTCAACGAGAATTTGAAGTAGTTCGAAAGATTAATTCTTCCGCTTCGGGAGGAAAAAAACATGATCGATTAATAGCTTTACCGAATGGTGAATTTTGGGTGTTTGATTATTCTCAACAAAAAATCATCAACTTAACTGGTAATGAGCAAAAAGAATTTTCCGCTTTTGAAAAGTCTAATCCTCAAGAACTTCAAAGCTTAGATTTTTTTCATAGAAATAAAAATGGAAGACTTTGGTTTTCGTCTTTATTGAGTAAAGATTTTTTCTTTATCGAAAAATCGAAAGAAAAAATTCAACCATTTGATTTCACTCCTCTTTTTAATTTTAATTTGGTTTGGGAAGATGAACTAGGAAATATGATCGTGAGTGAAAACCAAGGATTTTATTCTCAGCGATTGATTTTAGTGTCAACCGATAATCAGTATAACAACCTTGAAAAAATTCTTAACATAGAATCTAAAATAACGAGTATTCGAGGAAAGGATTTTACCAAGAATTTTAATCTGTCAAGTCACAATGGATTTTATCAATTTACCATCGGATATGAGGAGAAAAACTTTAAAAATTACTTAAATCAAGAATTAGTAGGAGGGCAGTTTGGTAATGTGATGAGGGGATTTGCCAGCGATCAAAATGGGAAAGTTTATACCGCAGAGGAAGGAAGTTTTTGGTATGGATTGGATACCAAAAATAATGAACTTGAAAAATTAATTGTGGAGGATGGGTTTGAAAATGCCGTAGAGAAAATGTCTTGTGGTGGAAACTTAATTTTTGAGGAGGGATACCTCTGGGGCATCAGTTGTAGTCAATCTGGAACCGGGAGGATTCATCGCTATCATCCAGATACCAAAAGCTGGAAAATGTGGAAAATGCCTAAAGCAGAAACTTTTGCAAGGACAATTTTACAAAAATCAGAAGATGAATTTTGGGTATTTACTTTACACAAAAGATTACGAAATGGTGATATTTACATCTTTAATAAACGGACTGGGAAGTTTACTTCATTTGAAAAATGGAAGGAAAAAGAAAAGGCTTTAGAAAATACCATAATTAATTTTTCCATCAAAGATAAAGAAGGAATTGTGTGGTTAGCTACGTCTACTGGTCTGGTAAAATTAGATGAAGGACAGCATCGGTTTCAAAAAATATTCATTGATAATAACTCGAAAACTCGAAAATATCTTTCAACTATTCTCGACGATAATCATGGGAAATTATGGGTAGGAACTCTCGGCGAAGGAGTGTTTATTTTTGATAAAAAAACAGAAACATTTTCCCAATTTTCATTTAACGAAGAAGTGGGGTTTTCTCGAAAAAAGCTAAATAATATTTTCCCAAATAATAGTATTGCAGGAATCATGCAGGTTAATGAAAATGAGTATTTGGTAAGTACCTATTTCGGATTGACTTATTTGAATTTTCAAAATGAAACTGTGCGTAATTTTTCTCAAAGAGATGGATTTAGTAATTATGAATTTAACCGATTATCTCATTTCCAAGATGAGAATGATAATATTTATTTAGGAGGAATTAATGGCTTTGATGTTTTTAGAATAGAAGATTTGGAGATGAAGAAAACTCACCCAGCACCTATTCTTACTAGGTTTTTTAGTTATAATGATGGAGCTGAACAAATGGAGGAACAGTTTGGGAATTTAGATTTCCCTAAAAACTTAGTTATCGAGCCACAGGTTGTTGCTTTTGGATTAGACTTTATGCTTCCCAATTATTTTAGCCCTGAGAACAATACTTTCCAAACTCAATTGGTTGGATGGGAACCAGATTTTAACCCACCTACAAGTGATCCATCTGTGGAATTCTATCGATTACCTCCTGGGAAATATCAATTATATATAAGAGGAATGGATGACCGAGGGAATTCTAGTGTGGAAGATTTGATCATTCCGATTGTTGTTAAACCTTATTTTTACCAAACTTGGTGGTTCCTTATATTGAGTTTCTTAGTAATTACTGGGATCATCGGTTTCTATATTAATCAAGAATTGAAACGTAGAAAAAAGATTGAACAAGAGGAAGTTGAACGTAAAGAGATTCAAAGGAAGTTTTTGGAACTGGAACTAAAAACGCTTCGATTGCAATTGAACCCTCATTTTATGTTTAATGCTCTGGGAGCGATTCAGCATTATATTAAGAATAATGAATCAAGATTAGCGATTAATTATTTGGCAGATTTTGCAAGATTGATGCGGTTGTTTTTAGAGTCTTCAAAAAATAAGTATGTGTCTTTGGAGGATGAATTAGAACTGCTGAAATTGTATATTACTTTGGAGCAAATGCGTTTTGATAATAAATTCAATATCAATTATGAAATTGATGAATCACTAGATTTAGTGATGGTAGAAATTCCGTCCTTATTGCTTCAACCATTTGTAGAAAATGCCATTAATCATGGCTTGAGGCATAAAAAAACGCGAGGACTTTTGACGATCAAGATGACTTTAGAGGAGGAAAATGATACGTTGGTTTGTATTATTGAGGATAATGGAGTGGGACGAAAAAGAGCTGCTGAAATAAGAGCTCAATCATTGAAAAAACACAAGTCTCGCGGAACCCAAATTATCGAAGAACGATTGGCTACTTTTAAGGCTTCTGGTGAAATAGAATTAGAAGTTAAGACCGAAGATGTGAATGCATTGTTAGAAGATTGTGGAACAAGAGTCACGCTGACTTTTTCGAATATTGAATGATTTAAATTACGTGCAATATTTTTAGTAGAGACAAGGCTTGCCTTGTCTCTACGTATTTTAGAAATAGGTTTTTCAAAAAAATAAAAATGAAAAATTACCCTTCTTATAAAAAAGCTGGATTCCTACTGGGTCCTATCCTTTTTTTTAGTATTCTTTTTTATCCTGAAGAAATTATAAATCCAATAGCTCATCATGTCATTGCAGTTGCGGCATGGATGATTTGTTGGTGGGTAACTGAAGCGGTATCCATTTCGGTAACTGCGTTGATTCCCTTGACTATTTTTCCTTTGGTTGATATTATGTCAATTGCTGAGGTAGCCAATAATTATGCGCATCCGATTGTCTTCCTATTTTTTGGAGGATTTATAATTGCCTTAGCTTTGGAAAAAGTGAATTTGCATCGAAGGATTGCGTTGTCGATTTTGAAGTTGACTGGTACTCATGCAGATGGCGTGGTGCTAGGGTTTATGTTAGCCACCGCTTTGATGAGTATGTGGATTAGCAATACCGCAAGTACGGTAGTGATGCTACCGATTGCGCTTTCGGTGATAAAGTTACTGATCAATGATGAGGATGGATTTACTAAGAACGATCAAAATTTTGCGCTGAGTATCATGTTGGGAATTGCCTTCTCGGCCAACATAGGAGGGATGGCCACAATTGTAGGAACACCACCCAACATGGTCATGGTTGGCGTGATGAAAGATCAATATAATATTGATATTGGTTTTTTTAATTGGATGAAAATGGGGGTTCCGTTTGCCTTTGGTTTACTTTTAATTACGTACTTTTTTATTGTAAAAGTTTTTTATCCAAATAATTTAGGTCAACTAAAAGCCTCCGGAAGCATCATAGATAATGAATTGAAAAAATTAGGAAAAGTGAGTCGAGCCGAAAAAGTTGTTTTAGTTATATTTTTGACCACCGCTTTTTTATGGATGATACGCAGCCAGGTGGAAGTTTATTTTCCTCAAATTACAGATACTGGAATTAGTATGTTGGGAGCATTAGCATTATTTGTTTTTCCACTTGATTTTAAGAATGGAATATTCACTTTAGATTGGAAGGATACCACAAATTTACCTTGGGGAATTTTAATTCTTTTTGGAGGTGGATTAGCTTTGGCGAGTGGATTAAAAACCGCCGGTTTGATTGATTTAATTGGTGCTTCGATTGCGCAACAAGAAGGCTTAAGTGTTTTTGTGATTACGACCTTATTGATTTTCGTGATGTTATTTATGACGGAGTTAATGAGCAATGTTGCTTTGGTCAATATTTTTGTGCCGGTGGTGGCAGGGATTGCCATTGGATTGCAAGTACCGATTTTGCAAATTGTCATTCCAGTCACCTTAGCATCAAGTTGTGCCTTCATGTTACCCATGGCAACACCACCCAATGCAATTGTCTTTGCAAGTGGTCACATTAAAGTATTTGAAATGGCAAAAGTGGGGATTGTGCTGAATATTGTTTCGATTCTACTTTTAGTTGGAATTACCTATTTGCTTATTCCTATTTTGTTTGTCTAGAAAAAATGGAGACTTGTGCTTACGTATTTCATATTACAATATCTATCATTACTTTTCTTCAATCTCTTTTTATTTCTAAAGGTAAGTGTATATTTGCCCCTTTAAAAAAACGAATCAATTATGGATAAAAAATCATTAAAAGAAGAAGCGTTAAAGTATCACGAAGAAGGCCGTCCAGGGAAAATTGAGGTGATCCCAACTAAAGCTACCGCTAATCAAAGAGACCTTTCTTTAGCGTACTCACCAGGAGTAGCAGAGCCTTGTTTGGAAATTGAAAAGAACCCAAGTGACGTTTATAAATATACTGCCAAAGGTAACCTAGTGGCTGTCATCAGTAATGGAACTGCAGTTTTAGGTCTTGGAGATATTGGCCCTGCTGCGGGGAAACCCGTGATGGAGGGAAAAGGGTTATTATTTAAAATTTATGCTGATATCGATTGTTTCGATTTAGAATTGGACACCAAAGATGTAGATGAATTTGTGCGAACGGTTAAGATTCTAGAGCCAACATTTGGAGGAGTCAATCTGGAAGATATCTCTGCGCCAGCTTGTTTTGAAATAGAGGAGCGACTCAAGAAAGAATTGAATATTCCAGTCATGCACGATGACCAACACGGAACAGCAATTATCAGCGGTGCTGCCTTATTGAATGCGTTAGAAATTATTGGAAAAAATATTTCTGAGGTGAAAATTGTGGTGAATGGAGCAGGAGCATCAGCGATTTCGTGTACTCGAATTTATGTTTCCTTAGGTGCCAAAAAGGAAAACATTTTCATGTATGATAGTAAAGGTTTGATTCATGGTGATCGTGATAATTTGGATGGAAAAAAGCCAGAATTTATCAATAATACAAAACCCATAGATACTTCTTTGACAGATATTTTGGATGGAGCTGATGTTTTTATTGGTTTGTCAAAAGGAAATGTTTTGAGTAAAGATATGGTGAAAAAAATGGCAAAAAATTGTATCATTTTTGCCATGGCGAATCCCACCCCTGAAATTAGTTATGAAGATGCAACTGCAGCTCGGGAAGATTGTATCATGGCAACTGGCCGTTCGGATTATCCTAATCAAGTAAATAATGTTTTAGGGTTTCCATTTATTTTTAGAGGTGCATTAGATGTTAGAGCTTCAGAAATAAATGAAGAAATGAAATTGGCTGCCGTTTATGCCTTGGCTGAATTGGCTAAAAAACCAGTTCCAGACATCGTAAATTTGGCCTATGGAAATACTAATTTAAAATTTGGAAGAGATTATATTATTCCAAAACCGGTAGATCCAAGATTGATCACCACCGTTGCTCCTGCCGTAGCTAGAGCAGCCATGGAATCAGGTGTAGCGAAAAATCCAATAACCGATTGGGAGGCTTACGAATTACAATTAGAAAGTCGCTTAGGAAATGATAATGCACTTTCCAAAGTCATTGAAAATAAAGCAAAGCAAGATTTGAAAAGAGTGGTTTTTGCGGATGCTGAAAATGTCTCTGTACTCAAAGCTGCCAGAGTGGTTGTCGAAGAAAAAATAGCGCATCCAATTCTTTTGGGAAAAAAAGATGTCATCCTAAAATTGATGGAGGAATATCAAATCGAGTTGCCTAATGTAACTATGATTGATCCTAAAACACCAAAGGATAATCAAGAAGTGAAAACTTTTGAAGTGTATTCTCATTTGTTTTTTGAAAAAAGAAAAAGAAAAGGGATTACTTCTTCGGATGCTCGCGAGCTCATGAGAGGGAATAATTATTACGGAACCATGATGGTCGAAACAGGGAGTGCTGATGCCATGATTGGAGGTTTGTCCAAAAGATATCCAGATACCATTCGCCCTGCTTTGCAAATTGTAGGAGCAAAAGAAGGTATCTCAAAAGTAGCAAGCGTACATATTTTAATGACCAAAAACGGACCATTATTTTTAGGTGATACTACCATTAATCATCACTTGAATGCAGAAGATATTGCTGCCATTACTGAATTAGTAGCTGCTGAAGTTCGACGATATAATATTGAACCCAAAATTGGTTTAGTTACCTATTCAAATTTTGGTTCTGTTCCTAATGGAGAGTCTGCCGTTTTGATGCGAAATGCAACTAAGATTATTCACCAAAAACATCCAGATTGGATTGTAGATGGAGAAATGCAGGCACATCTTGCTCTGGATCCGCAAAAACTAAAAGAGTTTTATCCATTCTCAAAATTGGCTGGATATCGAGCTAATACATTGATCTTCCCCAATCTTTCTTCTGCTAATATTGCATACAATTTATTGAGTACAGCATCTGATATTAGTGTAGTAGGGCCAGTTTTATTAGGTCTTAAAAAGCCAATTCACATTTTGCAGATGGGAGCAAGTGTTCGACAGATTGTAGATATGGTTGGAATTGCGGCCATTCATGCGCAGGATGTGTAGTTAATTTTAAAGTGATGAGATAGGAGTGATAAGTGATGAGTCTTATTCGTCAAATTCTTTCCTTATCATTTCTATTTCATCGCTCTTGAAATTTTAATAACAATACATTTACAAAAATGAATAATATATTTTTCTTTTCCTTTTTTTCCCTTCTTCTGTTCTCTTGCCAAACTCAAACTGAAAATCCTTTAGTGGCAAAATATCATATTGAATACGAAGCAATCAAAAGTCAGACGATGGCGCAAAAATCTGATATTATTCGTCTTGTCAAACAACTTCCACCCAATTACCAAAACGCCATCCAACAAGGCATTACTGCCATCGAGCAATACGACCTTTCTGAATTTTTACAAAAAGAAAAAATGAATGAGGAAGGGTTAAGCTTACTTTTTCAAAGCATTCGTCAGTTTTTGGAAGACATTGAAAAAACGAAAAACTTCAAGGCTACAGCCAATCAAACTGAAATGTATAATTTGTTTAAAAAAAGGTTGCTAGAAAATAAAAAGAGCATCGATCCATTTATTGCCGCCTGTGAAAAATCAAATAATCCAGATCAGTTGAATAGTGGTATTTTTTTGAAAAAAGTGATGCAATATGATATCCATGAATTTGTTCAAAACACATTTATTGGCACAAATGAATTTGAAAATACCTTTTCTGAAGTGAATCAAAACTGGGATGAATTTATCACCAATGTGATGAT
>CAYGRM010000264.1:0-9469 GCA_964352225.1 uncultured Saprospiraceae bacterium
TCATTATTCAAAGACATAAAAGAAGTCGCTTGTATGCCATTATTTTTTTAAGCTTTTTTTTTACAGATTTTCAATTTTTGTTATTACTATTATATTA
Organism: uncultured Saprospiraceae bacterium; assembly: GCA_964352225.1. GTDB lineage: Bacteria > Bacteroidota > Bacteroidia > Chitinophagales > Saprospiraceae > CAJQQY01. The sequence goes on from CAYGRM010000264.1 coordinate 98, forward strand.
AATATTACTATTATTTATTAGGGCGTTAGAATCATTTCCTCAAAATCCTTTCCCACCAATTTTATACTGAAAATTAACTCGTATTCAATTTTTTTATTAATTTTAACGAAGTCTTCTTTTATTTTTTATCAATAAGAACTTCAACTGAGTGACTATCAATTTTAATTGACAAACATATTTTAACTAGTTCCAAAATTTAATACATATTTTTTTACTTCTGGTGTAAGCTTTATTGCTTCTTCTTTTGAGTTTTGATTCACGAGATACAAGCTAATAAATGCTTAGCTTTCATTAAACTCCTTACTTATGAAACTTAATAGAATCCTTAGTGCTCTAATTATTCTGGTTATTGTAAATTTTTCTTTTGGGCAAGATATATCCATCGGAAATAATGATGATTTCTGTTATGCAAAATTGAAATCACCAGATGTTTATGATGAGATTACAGAAGAGGTATTAGTTCAGCCTGCTTCTAGTAGAACGATTACAATCCCTGCTGAATTTGGAACAGTCACCGAGCAAATTTTAGTTCAACCTGAGTCTCGCAATTTAATTTATGTTCCAGCAACTTATGAAACAGTTACAGAACAAGTTATTGATCAGCCAGCAACAAGTAAATTAATCAACATTCCTGCTGTTTTTGAAAATCAAACAGAAAGCGTCTTAATAAAAGAAGAAAGCAAACGCCTTATCGTAGTTCCAGCAACTTATGAAACAGTCACAGAGCAAATTATGATTAGTCCTGCTTCTAAAAGATTTGAATTTGTCCCAGCAGTTTTTGAAACTGTTTCGGAAAAAATGATGTCTAAAGCTGCTTCGGAAAAATATGTCCCTGTTCCAGTTCAATATGAAACGAGTATGGAGCAAGTTGAAATAGAACCTGCTTCCATTCGAATTGAAACCTTAGAGCCTGTAATTAAGCAAGTAGAAGAAAGGATAGTAGTAAAACCTGCTCATACAAAATGGGTAGAAACCATAGGGGATAAAAATTGTTTGTCCGCTGATCCTAAAGATTGTATAGTTTGGTGTTTAGTAGAGGTACCTGATGAATTTAACACAGTTTTTAAAAATGTAAATATGGGGTGTGATGGATCTGGTATTGCAAATTCAGGATGCACCAGGGAAATTCAGGTTCCTGCAAAATATGCTAGCAAACCAAAAAAAGTGATTAAAACTCCAGCGACTACTAGAATGGAGGTAATCCCTGCTGAATATACAACTGTCACGAGAACAGTTCTCAAGACGCCTGCACAAACTAAGGAAATTGAAATTCCTGCAGTCTACGAAACTTACACTAAGCAAGTTGTCAAAACACCAGCTACCACTCGCGAGGAAGTTATTCCTGCCGAATACAAAAACATGGTTAAAAAAGTAATGGTTTCTCCAGCAAGAACTGAGGAACAAATAATTCCTGCAACTTATAAGACTATTTCAAAACGAATAATCAAAACGCCTGCCACGACAAGAGAAGAAATCATTCCTGCCATTTATGAAACCGTTTCAAAACGAGTAATAAATACTGCGGAGCAAGTTAGAATGGAAGAGATACCTGCCGTTTATAAAACTATTGTTAAAAAAGTTTTGCGAGAAAAAAGAGATATGGAATGGCGAAGAATTGTCTGTCCAAAGCATCAAACAGCTCAACTTAATATCCAAATGCAAAAAGCGTTAAGAGCTGCTGGTTTTAATCCAGGCCCCAATGATAATATTTTTGGCCCAAGAACTTATGCTGCCATGATTGCCTACCAAAAAGCTAATAATATGTGGCAAGGACATTTGGATTACGAAACAGCTACTTCACTTGGATTAACCCTTTTGCCCGAAGCCTTTAAAAATATGGATGGTTCTACTTCATCATTGCCTTCTAGCACAAATGAAGAATTAGAAGAAGAGATCGTGATGACTGAAAGAGGAGGAAATGATATATCAACATCTATATCAACTGGCTCAGTAGATTCTACTTCTGCGGGAACTTCTTCTGAGAATAATACGGGAGAAGCTAGCAATTCCTCCTCTGGTAGTGCGAATTCTAGTACGAGTACCATGTCTTCAGCCGAAGAACAAATGATCGAGGAGATTAATATAATGAGAAGAGATCCAAAGGGTTATGCGAGGGAAGTCGAAGCTTATATTAATCAAGTGAAAAATGATGAAATGTTAGATGCCGCATATAAGGCAGAGGAAATTTCCACGGCTAAAGAGCTAATTGAAGAATTAAAACTATTAAATCCTTTACCAATACTAGAATCTCATCAAGGACTTCATAAGGTAGGAATTACCCATGGAAAAGATGTCCAAAAACAAGGAATGATTGGACACCTAGGTAGTGATGGCTCTTGGCCTTGGGATAGAGTAAGAAGAGATACGGAATTAAGTGATGGTAATGAAAATCTCGTTGCTGGTGGAAATACGGTTAAAGAATCTTTGATGATATTATTAGTAGATTCTGGCATTCCAGGAAGAGGTCACAGAAAAACTTTACTAGAACCAAAATGGACTTACTGTGGTATTTATTTGATCGGTGATGTTGGAGGAATTCCAAATGCATGGATTCAAGTATTTGGCAGTAAGTAATATTTAGATTAATCCTTTTGATAAAGTCCGTTTCTAGAAAATATAGGAACGGGCTTTTTTTTAATTAAATTTCTCCCACTATTGATTCAGTTATATTAATAATATGGTCACCCACTTTTTCTAAATTTGAAAAAATATTATTGTATACCATTCCACTATTTATATTATAATCTTTCCCATTCTTAAGAGATTTTAAGTTTTCTTTTCGCATTAAATCTCTTTGGGTATTTATTCTATTTTCTATTGCTAGTGCTTTAGATTTATCTACTCTATTATAATGTGGATTATTCAGATTTTCATTCATGATCACAAATGCTTCATCCACCAAATCCATCATTTCCTTTAATCGAGTTCTTTGTTCTTGATTGAACCAAGTTTTATCTTTTATTTTTTGTTCGACAGTTTTAGATATTTGAAAAAATGTATCACCAATCCTTTCAAATTCATTACCTATACTCATTAAACTTCGCACTCTGATAGACATTCTAGGACTTAGTTCTTTTTTGGAGGTGATGGTTAAATAGTCGACCAATTCAACTTCAAACTTATCAGTAATTTCTTCGTATTTGTAAAGTTTCCTAATCAACTTCCTTTGACTCTTATCAGTATTTGTTGGATTTAATAATAACTGTCTTGTGAAATTTGTCATTCTACTCGTAATTTCTCCAAACCTGGCTACTTCTTTTTGTGCTTCTAAAATGGAGATTTCAGGAGTAATATTTGCCGAACCGATATATTTTAATCTATTCGTACTATTAGAATCAATATCTTCCTTTACAGTCCTTTCTGCCATTTTTACTAACCATGGTACGAATCCTATCAGTAGCAATACATTAAGTAAATTAAAAACAGTATGAAAGGCAGCTAAGATATAAGTATTGAGACGATCCTGATAATCTAAACGTTCATCCACTACCACATATCCTTCAAATAAGTATGTGAAATTTTCAACAAAATCACTCAAAAATTTCAGTACGAAAGGCAGCAAAATTACCATCCATAATACACCAATTAAATTGAAAAGTGAATGAATTCTTGCAGACCTTTTAGCGTTTACATTTCCAACCAATGATGCAACTTCCGCTGTAACCGTTGTCCCAATATTCTCTCCGAGAACCATAGAACAGGCAATATCCAAAGGCAACCATCCTTTGTAAACCAATGTTAAAGTGATCAGCATAGCAGCACTTGAGGATTGAACGACAATGGTTATAAAAGCACCAATTAATACGAAGAAAAGTCTTGATAAAATTCCATTTCCTGAAAAATCTTTAATGGTAGAAAGGAAATCAGCATTAGTTGATATATCTGGAATCGCATTTTTTAGCTCTGTCAATCCCATAAAAAGTATAGCAAAACCTATTAAAAATTCGCCCCAATATTTAAATTTTCCTAGTCTTAAAAAAATTAATGGAACAGCCACCGCAAGGATTGGTAAAGAATATTCACTTAACTCAACAGTAAACCCAAATATAGAAATTAACCATCCAGTAACGGTCGTACCTATATTTGCTCCCATCATAATCCCTGCAGATTCCAATAAAGTAATTAATCCTGCATTCACAAAGCTAACAGTCATTACAGTTGTAGCTGAGGAGGATTGAACAATTGCTGTAGTAAAAAGTCCAGTTAAAACTCCGACATACCTATTTTTAGTGAAGGTTCGTAAAATGTTACGTAATTGAGATCCAGCAGCTTTTTGAATCCCTTCGCTCATGATTTTCATTCCATAAATGAAAAATGCAATCGAACCTACAATCTTTAGAATTTCCCAAAGTCCAAAATCCAAGGAGTAATTATTTTAGAAAAGTTATTTAAGAGTTTGATCAAGCAATTGATAAGGAACAAAATTTTTATTAGGCAGCAAAATTAAGTTTAATAGATTAATTTAATGTTAAGTTAATAATAAATCCAATCTAGGAAAAAAATATTATTCCATGAAGGTTAACTTAATATCAAGTTTAATATAAAACTGATCTCGTCTCTACTAAAATATCGAAAATCAAAGACCCAAAAAATGAAAATTTGTATATCTTTGGGGCAATGTAAATAACGAGCTTAATTTTTATTTATCATTTTATTTAGGTTTTAACAAACGAATCTTTTCATGGATCTAACTTTATTTTTAATGTGGGTAGGCTTTATTCTCTCTGCTTATTCTGTGATAGGGAATGATGTCATCCAAACTTTAGGAACATTTCTGTCATCCAATGAAAAAAGACCGTGGTACGTCTTATGGGCTTTTGCTGGGTCAATATTAACCGTGACACTTATTTATGGTTGGCTTCAAAATGGAGGCGATGTGTCTTATGGTCGTTTGATTGGTGATGCTGCAAAAGGGTATAGTATCTCAAATCCAAAATATACAGAACCCTCAAATATCGAAAATTTTAACTGGGTTTATCTTTTACCTCCATTGGTTTTATTGGTAATTACGAGAGTAGGGATACCGGTAAGTACGTCTTTTTTGATTTTGACTTTTTTCCAACCGAAAGGTCTCTACGACATGGTTGTAAAATCTATGTCTGGATATTTAGTAGCATTTGTTATTGCTATTATCGTATACATATTTGTTACCAAGAGTTTAGAGAAGCGTTTTGATAAATCTGACATGACGGATGCAGAAAGAAGAAATTGGACAATTGCTCAATGGGCTTCAACTGGATTTTTATGGACACAATGGTTGGCTCAAGATTTTGCTAATATTTATGTCTATTTGCCACGTGCCGTTACTGGGCAAACTTTAGTAATCTCATTAATCATTCTATTGATAATGTTAGCGTATATATTTTATTCTAAAGGAGGAGCGATTCAATCCATTGTAAAAGCAAAAAGTAATACTCAAGATATTCGTTCGGCGACTTTCATTGATTTGATCTTTGCTTTTCTACTCTATTTTTTCAAAGAATTGAATAATATACCGATGAGCACTACTTGGGTGTTTTTGGGATTATTGGCAGGTAGAGAAATAGCATTACGTTATAATTTAACTAATTCAATTTCTAATGAAACTATGATTGATTTAGGAAGAGATTTAGGGAAAGTATTTTTTGGATTAGTCATAAGTGTTGTTCTGGTCTATTTTATTTATTGGGTACAAGGAACCGAGATGGTCATCCAATAATTATTCTCATTTTTACCAAAAAGCCTGTTATCAAATTTCTGATAACAGGCTTTTTTTATATCAACTGCATCTACTCCTTAATAGATGTATATTCGTCTTTTACATTCTTTTTAATCCATTTTAAGCAATCTTTAAAATTTTCGAAAAGGTGTTCTTCTGGTATTAAGTCAGGAATTATATCGATTCTTTCTAGCATATATTTTGGCTGTTTAGTTATTCCGATTAACAAAACATTTATTCCATTTCCTCTTAAATCAATTAATACATCTTCCATTGCATATAATCCAGATTGGTCAATATATGGTACTCTGCCCATCCGAATAATTACATTGGAGGCAGTAGGAGGTATTTGCAAAGCTAATTGTTGAAAATCGCTGGTAGATCCAAAGAATAAAGGACCTTTGATATGCTTAATAAATACTTCTTCCTGTAAATTTTGAGGAAAATCAATCTCATCTTCCCACGCTTTTTCTTCATTTAATGATTTAACATTAGACTGTTCCGCCGTTAAATCTCCAATTTTTTTCATAAACATTAAAGAAGCAATGACTAACCCAATTCCAACTGCATAGACCAAATTCCAAACTGATGATAATACTAAAACGATCAGCATAATTGCAACCTCAGGCCTTGGCATATAAGGGATAGCTCTGAGTCCTTTATAATCCATCACTCCAATTCCAACAGTAATTAATATCCCTGCTAAAACAGCTGCTGGAATTTTGGAGGCAATTGGTCCAAAAGCTAACATTATAATTAATAATAAAATACCGGCAACCATTCCGGACAATTTGGTTTTTCCTCCAGCATTAATATTTACAACTGTTCTAATAGTAGCTCCAGCTCCTGGAATTCCTCCAAAAATTGCTGCAATAGAATTCCCTATTCCTTGGCCAATTAATTCTTTATTAGGTTGATGTTTCGTCTTGGTCATATTATCTGCAACTACTGAAGTCAACAATGAATCTATTGCACCAAGTAAGGCTAAGGTAATGGCAGTAAAAATATAAGGTGAAATATTTTCAAAACTAATGTTAGTAAATATTTGAAGTTGAGGAACTGGAAATCCTGTCGGAATTTCCTCTATAGGCCGGTAGTTTAAATTAAAACCAACAGCTATTCCAGACATTATAACCAATGCAACAAGTGTACTTGGTATTGCGGTAGTTATCCGCTTGAATCCAAAAATAATGATGATAGTACCTAGGGCTAAAATTAATTCTAACCAGTTAATATTCTTGATAGCTTTGGGTAAAACTTTAATTGCCCCAATGACTCCTGATGCTTCAGAAGCTGCAAGTGTTTGAGCTTCTTTTAATATTTGATCGTATGATATATCCGCTGCTCTTCGAATAGTTTCTTTAAAATCCTCTAGGACTAGAATTCCTTCTCCAGCTTCATCTTTTAGAATATTATCTAAGATAATTTCCTCAGCGTGAGGCTTAAATTGATTAACAAATTCAATATCTTCTTTTGGATAATATCCTAAAGAAGGCAGAATTTGAGTCAAAATAATTATTACACCAATGGCAGTCATAAAACCTGAGACAACAGGGTAGGGTATGTACTTAATATATTTTCCTAAACCTATCAGACCAAGAGCAATCTGAAATAATCCACCAAGTAGAAAAACCATTAAGATGGCTGGTAAAGCTTTACTAACTTCTCCATCAAATGCTGCAACTATTCCAGCAATAACAACCATACTTACTGCGGTCATAGGAGCAGTTGGTCCTGAAATTTGAGTATTTGTTCCTCCGAATAGAGCCGCAAAAAAACTAATAAATATTGCTCCATAAAGTCCTGCACTTGGTCCCAGTCCAGAGCTTACCCCAAATGCCAAAGCTAACGGTAATGCTACTATTCCCGCTGTAATCCCTCCAAAAAAATCACCCTTAATATGTTTAAAATTGAAACCTAATTTCTCTAGCATAATTTTTTTTTAATGTATAAATCTGAATATGTTATTGAACCATTTGGCTAAAATAAACATCTTTATCCATTTAATCAGAGATAACATTGATTTTCATTCAAAGCCTAATTATGCACAATTAGTGGGATTGTATTTAATGATATAAAATATTTTTGGTAGTTGTATAAATTTGGATGGATACCAGATTTGTTGAAGTTAAAACTAATGGAGAAATTACTGTGAAGAGTTAAGCTGAATTTTTTTCAATCTTGGTAAATCATCGATACTTAACCATTGGATATTCTTAATATTAAATGGGATATTTTATAAAAACGATAAAAGACAAATTGAAACTTACCAAAAGTAAATTTTTTGCTTTTGGTAATTGATCGAAAGGACATTATTAAGTAAGAATGGGTGACCTAAAATTCCATCTAATTTTTGACCATATTTTTCCTCGAATGAGGTCAAATCAGTTAGTAAGAAATTATAGTTTTCGCAGTCTATTCCTTTAATTTTAAATTTGGCAAGATCGGCAGATTCAACTTCTTGGTTGACACCTCCTAATCCATGAAGATTGCTGGATTGGAAATTTTTTAAAGCAGTTTTTTCAAGTTTATCTTTTAAGCTTTTATTCAAAACATTCACTTCGGCTCCTGTATCAATTCCAAATCGATATTTTTTACCATCTATCTTAACTGTAATAATTGGAATGTGGCTTTGATTTGAAAAGGATACTTTTTTCTGATATTTTTTTGACTTGTGAAGAGAAGAATGATAGGCTTTGAACAATTGAATTTTTCCATTAGATATATCTAGAAAAAGCTCATAATTTTTAAAAAGGTTGTATCCAATTAAGCCATTAATATTATGGCCTAATGCTTTTTCTAATTTTGACATATCATAAGCAACTGCATCAATTCCTTTTCTAGAAATTCCTGCCCATTGAAAGTTTTTGACTTTGATTAATTCAGCATGACCTTCCTCAGAAATTCCTCCAAGTGAAGTAGAATTCTTTAAAGGAGCTTGATTTAAGATAAGTATCGGTGAGCCTGTATCTAAGATATATTTTCCAGCATTACCATTTAAGGTTGCATCCATTACGATCATTCTATCAAATAATTCGAAAGTAGTTTCAGCTGATCCTTTTTCAATGATTTCAGAATTTTTGTTAATCTCTTTTGTCACATTTCCAACTATAGCAATACCATTTTGGGCTACCATATTGGTCGCTAAAAAAAGTATGATTAATTGGAAAAGGTGTTTCATTAAATGTTGAGTTAGAAGTAATGTAAATTTGTTGTTAATTATATATCAAATATAACTCCAAATTACAGAATAAAACGTCAAAAGTCAACATTTAGTTCATTTAAAGTTAACATTAAGTTTACATTGGAATTTAGAAAAAATCAAAATCGTTATCCATAAATTTGTTTTTATATCTGAAATATTCTCTTTCCTTAGTTTTTAACATAGGAACTCCTGTTTTTCTAAATCCCTTTTGTTGCATCATATTGGCAAAATTCTTCTCATGAATCATTACTCCAGAATTCATGATTGAATCCACAATATCCCTGATAGAAAATGTTTTTTTAGGGTGACTGGCAAGTAACCAAATGTATTTTAATCTCGCTTGATTGGAAGGATTTTCAATTTTAGCTCTAACATTTTTGTTGTTGAATTTATTCAATGGTAAGTTTTCCATGGTGTGTATGTTTATGGTTTGAAAAATAATTATAATGTTATTTTACTCAGTTATAAT
>CAYGRM010000265.1:0-9463 GCA_964352225.1 uncultured Saprospiraceae bacterium
TAAAGTCTCATTAAATCGATCCATTTTCACGACCGCTTGAATATAATTCAATCCGAAATAAACTGCTGTAACAAATAAAACATCACTTATAAAAACACCCAAAGCTACCGCCATCCCTGCTCGAAATCCATGTTCGATTCCTGCTTGCAACAAAGCAAAAAGAATTGGACCTGCCATTACTGTCAGCGTCAATCCAAAAAGCAATCCTTCTAGTAATGCGTTCAAATGAAGTTTATTTTTTCAAAATAATTACCCAAATAAAAAAAGTTTAAAATTAAATGACTCTGTGAGAAATGGTCTATGAAAAGTGGAGCGGGTTAGGCACCTGCCCCACTTCTCATAGACCATTTCTCACAGACTTCTTTATTGCTTTTAATAAAAAATGTACTAATAGTTATCAAATTTAAAGATACTTTTTTAACTGTAAATAGTCGCTACAAGTTTCCTTCTTCCTCCATGATTTCGAAATTCACAAAGATAAATCCCTTGCCAAGTTCCTAAATTTAATTGACCATTTGTTATCGGAATCGTCACCGAACTTCCAACCAAGGTTGACTTAATATGCGCAGGCATATCATCCGCACCTTCCATGGTGTGAATTAAATATGGCTCATGCTCAGGCATAATTCTTCGATTAAAAATTTCTTCAAAATCTACTCGAACAGACGGATCTGCATTTTCATTGATCGTCAAACCAGCAGAGGTATGTTTGATAAAAAGGTGAAACAAACCTGTTTCAGGTAGGTTATTCATTTCCTCTAAAATTGCCCGAGTGATTAAATGAAATCCCCTCGAATGCGTGGGAAGGATAATTTCTTTTTGAAAAATCATGTATTCGTTTTTTTACAAAAATAAAAAAATAATCGTCCGTAACCCACCAAAAATATTTTCCCTCGCATCTCATCCAATATAAAATTCACTCACCATAAAAAATCAAGTTATGAAAAGTACGTTATCTTTTTTCGCAATGATTCTACTTTGCAATTGTATTGTTATAACTTCTTGTCAAAATAGTATTCCAAAAACTTCACAAGATAGTTTAAACAATTCTAAGGAAAATAATCACCCTCCAATCGACGATCAATATGCCTATCAGGAAGAGGCCATAAAAATTATTGAAGATGTGACACCTCCACCTCCGCCGCCAGTCATCGAAGAAGTTGCTAAGAAAGAAAGTATGTCTGAAAATAAGTTAATATTCTCAGATCAAATTATAGAAGATAATTCTGAGATTGAGATGGATGAGGAAGATATCGCGGAAGAACTTCAAATAAATTTTGACCACCAACACAACACCGAAGAATACAATCACATCATAGAAAATGAATTTCTTTCGTCACTTGAAAAACCATTATCAACATTTTCTATTGACGTAGATAATGCATCTTACAGCAATACTCGACGATATTTGAGCAATGGACAAATGCCTCCAAAAGATGCTGTCCGAATCGAAGAGTTTGTTAATTATTTCAATTACGATTATCCACAACCAAATGGTGTTGATCCATTTTCGATCAATACTGAAATTTCAGATTGTCCTTGGAATGCAGACCATAAATTAGTGCACATCGGTTTGCAAGGTTACGAGTTGCCGAGAGAACAAATGCCTCCTTCCAATTTAGTTTTTCTACTCGACGTTTCGGGTTCAATGGGTTCTCCGAATAAATTACCGCTTTTGAAAAAAGCATTTCAATTACTTACACAACAGATGCGAGAAGATGATAAAATTTCAATTGTAGTTTATGCAGGTGCATCAGGATTGGTATTACCTCCAACTTCTGGAAATGATAAAAATAAAATCATGGAAGCCCTCGAAAGATTAGAATCCGGCGGAAGTACGGCTGGTGCAGCAGGCATCCAATTAGCTTATCAAACAGCCGAATCTACTTTTATCAAAAATGGAAATAACCGAATCATTTTAGCTACGGATGGAGATTTTAATATCGGCACGAGCAGCACTTCCGAGCTCGTTCGCTTGATTGAAGAAAAAAGAAAGTCAGGTGTTTTCCTTTCCATTTTAGGATTCGGAATGGGAAATTATAAAGATGGTCGAATGGAACAATTGGCTGATAATGGAAATGGAAATTATGCCTACATCGACAATTTTGAAGAAGCCAAAAAAGTCTTTGTTCAAGAAATGGGTGGCACACTTCACACCATCGCCAAAGATGTAAAATTACAAATCGAATTCAATCCTGCCCATGTCAAAGAATACCGATTGGTAGGTTATGAAAATCGAAAACTAAAAAATGAAGATTTTAATAATGATCAAAAAGATGCTGGAGATTTAGGATCAGGTCACACGGTCACAGCTATTTACGAAATTATTCCAACAGGTTCTGAGAAGACTTCCGCTAGCAAAGTGGATGCCTTGAAATATCAGGATCGCTCTGTCAAAAGATGGACGAAAATTGATCCCGATTGGATGACGATTAAGCTGCGTTACAAAAAGCCAAATGAGGATGTAAGTAAATTGTTAGAAGTAACGGCTAAGGACAATGGTATTTCACTTCAAGCCACTTCCAACAACTTTCGATTCTCGGCAGCGGTAGCAAGTTTTGCGATGATCTTGCGAGATTCTCAATTCAAAGGAAATGCGACTTATGATAATATTTCAGAAATGGCGCAGGGTGCAATTGGAAAAGATGAGCATGGATATCGAAAGGAATTTTTGGATTTGATTCAAAAAGCAAAACAGGCGGATATTCGATTGACCGCTGAGAAGTAAGGTATCCGTTAACTGGCTATAGGAAAAGAGAGACGCTATTTTTTTATGAGATCGAAACTAGTCCAGTAAACTTTTTTTTTGCATAAAAATTTAGCGTCTCTCTTTTCTTTACTTTTTAACCAGCTTATGCACACTTTGCCAAGAACCTCCGTTGTACGCTTCAATTCTATAGGATTCTAATTGTTTTTTTGCAGCATCACTTCTCATTCCTGAAGCACAACAAGTGATGATTGGTTTTTTCATTTTTTTAATCCTATCGATGTTTTTTCCAAAATCGCCCAGAGGAATATTTATCGCTCCTTCTGCACTTCCACCTTGAAATTCCTTAGTCGTTCGAACATCAATAATTACTGCCCCACTTTTTATGATCGGTTTCAGATCAGTCCCCCCAAATAGTCTTCTCAAAAAATCTAACATTGTATTTATATGTGTTTAAATAATTAAAAATTAATTAAAATCTCACTTACTTTTAATCCTGCTTCTCTCGCTTTCGGATTACTTGACGAAAATTCTTTATCACCTAATAAGTCTGGAAAAACAGCTTCCTCATTTGTCGCTTCTAAAAAAACGCTCAATTTATTATTTAATTTTCCGCCATTCCAATTGGCTAATTTCCCAGCGTAGTCCCATTCAAAACCATAGAAATTAAAATCTTTTCCATTAACCAGTACTAATCCCTCCAAAGGCATTCCTACTTGAATTCCCGAGTCAGTTTTCCATTTTGAATTGATTCCTTTTATTCTGATGCTTTCAAGTTTTGCCATTTGCTCGTTACCCTCAAATAACACTTGGATTTCATTATTCGTTTTTGGAAAAACTAATAATCCTTTTTTTGTTTCACCTTCTCCCAATCCAATTTCAGTTTCCATTACATTCTCTTTTCCAAAAGTTTTGTAAATATCAGAATCGGTAAAGTTAGCTTTAATTCGCCCAACTTGTACACCAGGAATGCAAGTCCAATTATCTGTTTTTTCAATTTTGACTGGAGATGTTGAGATTGGTTTTTTCAATTCATCTGTTATAGAATTTCCATTGTCAGCATTTGTAGATGTTCCAAATTCACAACTCGAAATAGCGATCGCAAAAAATAAGGTCGCAAAAAATTTAATGTAATTCATAGTTGTTATTTTATCTTTTTTTAATTCTACTCTTTCCAAAAAGTGATCTTTGTAAAATCCTCTTCAATAATTTCCTCTTCCTTGTTTATCGCTTTTTTACGGATAAAAATAATGTGTTTTCCATTTATCAAAGTATCCGTTTGCAACATAGTAAAAATTCCTCTTTCCTTTCGATTTGGGTGAGTATAAAAATAAAAATCCGAATTAACGAGAGTGGAATCAATTGAAATGGAGTAAAAATCTTTTAAACATGCCAAGGCATTTCCTGGTTCCTTTTCATTGATATTTGGATCGCCTAATTTAAAATTTCCATTTTTGTAAGAGATCCCAGAGTTAAATCCATCGTTTTTTTCAGGCTTAAAGTCTTCACATATTTTTCCTAAAACTGAATTATCCTTCACTTGGTACTTAATGAATAATGGTAAATAGTCTCCTTTGATAATTTGAGAAGGAATGCTTGCTCTTCGAATGAATTTATCATCTTCGCGCAAATCATCGTAATCATTGTTACGTATTTCAAATTCACCACTATTGTCAGGATAAAAAATATATTGGTCAAATTTGAAAAATGGAATTAAAAAGAACATAATCAAATAAACACCAAGAGCTATTCGAATTTTATTTTTTGAAAAACGGTTAATCAAACTATAATAAATACTTCGATAAATTCCAGCCATCGTGATCACTCCGATAACTCTATAAATTGGAAAATAAATTTTACTAACCCATTTATATCTTTTAAAGAATCCAAGCGACAAAGTATCTATGAAATAAATCAATCCTAAGAACAGCGAAAATAACACAGTTATTTTTATCACATTAAATAGCCTTATTCCTAGATCAGATTCCGTAGAAATTAATTCAGATAACCCAAAAATAAATACGTACGTAAATAAACTTAATGCAGAGAAAAACAAAAACATCGAGAACATCATAAATACTACTAAAAAAGTAAACGCAAAAATCACACTCGATAAAGTATCCAATCGTTCCAAAAGATGATCCAATGACGGAACTCGCTTTTTTAATTTTTCTGTAAAATATGCTGAGTAACCCAACTTATCTAAATCAATATTACTTTGCACCGATCTCAAACCTATCGTTCCAATCCAAAATCCTCGAAGGAAAACATGAACGATCAAATTAAAGGTCAAAATCCAAGAGGCTAAAATCAAAGTGATAATAAATGTTCGCAGCACTCCTTCCATATTTCCACTCAAAGCAATGTGTAAATTGACATAGTCCAACACCCATAGCATTCCCTCTGACGCCTGAATCAATAAGAAAATTGAAAAACCTGAAACCAATAATTCCAAGTTCCAACTCTCCCGTTGTAGCTGATCCAACCAATCTCCGATATGGTTTTTTTTATCTTCCATTTGCGTATCCCGAAGCTCCCGCTTCGGGTATTATTTTATTTTTTCGAAGCAGGAGCTTCGGAGTACGATAGAGCGAAAACGGCAAACGATGCTAACCAATGCGATCCTTCATAATGTTCGGAGACAACATTTGGGACGGTCAGTCGCAAATGTTTCTCAGCAGCTTCATACATCAATTTTCGTTTTTTCTTACTCTTTATATTTTTAGAAATTCCGTACATGCACCATGCGCGACTTAAATTCAATCCATCCAAATGTACAATTTTTGGATCACTTCGATCGCTCACATCTGCGGGAGTTGTCAAGGTTTTTAATTTCTCTTTGGGTAAAAATTTCTTAAACCACTTTTCAAATTCCGATGCCGACAAAACTCGACGCATCAAATTGGCTTCCTCCATACAACCTGATAAAAAATCCTCTCCGCTCGGTTCATATTCCGCAGGGCAATCGCAATCTGAAAAATAATAATCTCGTGCTCGCTTTTCAATTAAATTTTTCAATTCAGCATGCCCTGTAGAATTCGCAAAGTCCCAAGCAAATGATAAACCAAAAGCGGTATTCGGATGTACGCCTGTTCGCACCGGGTAAGTTTGAATAGGTAAAAATTCTAGGTATCGTTGTGTCATCAAATCGGTCAAAGGTTTCAGATTTTTCGACCACATTTGTGCTTCGTCATCTTTAAAAGTGTGAAGTTCTTCTGCCAATTTCATCAGCCAAGACCAACCGTACATTCGCTCCCAACTTTTACTAGCAGTTGTTAAATAAGCAACTTCACCTTTGATATTTTCGGCAGTCAAATTCTCTCCCAATTTTTTTCTAATCATTTTCGCCTCTGGCAAATTGGGGAAGTCTTTCAACAATTTTACCAACATCCAATGTCCATGAACTGAGGAGTGCCAATCAAAACATCCATAAAATGCAGGATGCAATTCCGTCGGTCGCTTCAAGTCATTTCCATTTTTCAATACTTGATTCAACTTGTTCGGATATTCTTGTTGCAAGCAAGACAACGCTAAACTGGAAAAATGCGAAGCACCTTTCTCCGTCATTTTTAGTTTACCAGATTCTGTAGTTTTCAAAAATGGGTTATTCATATTTTGAGAAAAAATATTTAATGAGCTCCAGCAGATTAAAAATCCGAAGAGGAAAAATTGAAATAGTTTATTCATTTTTTTCTTTTGAACAAATATAAAATACGTGGGAGACTTTTTAGGGGAAATGGAGTTTTATCTTTTTGGAAATCCTAGGAGCAATCCCTTGTGGTTGCCCAACACGATTCAAATTTATCTCTTTATTGGAATGCTTATTTTATAAAAAAAACAGTTGCTACCAATTAAGATAACAACTGCCTGTTTTTATTATTTTATTTTGAAAAATTCCTACCGCCCCAAATGCACCAACAAAACCGAAATATCCGCAGGACTCACCCCACTTATCCGACTTGCTTGCCCAATCGTATGCGGCTGCAACTTCGCTAACTTCTCACGCGCTTCACCTGACAAAGAAACTAATTGCGAATAATCCATCGTCTCCTTAATTTTTACATCTTCGAGGCGATTCATTTTATCCACCATCTCTTGTTCCTTTTTGATGTAGCCTTCGTATTTCATATTGATCCCAGCCAAGTCAACGAACTCTTTATCGAATTGATTCAAGTCAGTATCCAATGAAGGAATTACTTTTCTCAAATCATCAATCATGATATTTGGACGCATCAAAATACTATGCATTTTTACTTGCTGGCTGATCGGTTTGGAATCAATAGATTCCAAAAATGGATTAATTTCATCAGGTGTAATTCCTGCTTTTTTGAAATGTCGTTGCACCTCTTTTTCAGCTTCCACTTTCTTTCTAACACGGTCTGCACGTTCTTCCATATTTTGCATGCCGAGCTTCTCTGCCAAGGGCGTTAATCGAACATCCGCATTATCTTGCCGCAACAAAACTCGATATTCCGCTCGACTCGTAAACATTCGATAAGGCTCATCGGTCCCTTTGTTAATCAAGTCATCAATCAACACTCCGATGTAAGCATCTGACCGTCGCAAAACAAATGCATCTTCTTCCTTCACCGCTTGGTGTGCATTGATACCTGCCATCAAACCTTGACAAGCTGCTTCTTCGTAACCAGTCGTCCCATTTATTTGCCCTGCAAAAAATAAATTTTTCACCAAACGAGTTTCCAATGAAATTTTCAATTGGGTTGGTGGAAAATAATCATACTCGATGGCGTAACCTGGACGGAACATTTTCGCATTTTCAAATCCTCGAATTTTTCGCATCGCTTTGTACTGAACATCTTCAGGAAGCGAAGAAGAAAATCCGTTGACATAAATTTCGCATGTGTCCCAACCTTCTGGTTCCACAAAAAGTTGATGTCGATCTCGATCTGAAAATCGCTCAATTTTATCTTCTATCGAAGGACAATATCTTGGCCCCAATCCTCGGATTCGACCATTGAACATTGGGGAACGATCGAAGCCCGTTTTTAAAACTTCATGAACTTCTTTGCTCGTGTAGGTGATGTGACAAGGATGTTGTTTTTCTAATTTTGGGGTATCGGTGAATGAAAACTTACCTGGATTTTCATCTCCAGGTTGAGTTTCCATCGCAGACCAATCTAAGCTTCTACCGTCCACTCGGGGAGGTGTTCCCGTTTTCATTCTTCCTGATTCAAAACCTAGTTCGACCAACTGTTCGGTGATTCCTTTTGCAGCTCGCTCGCCTGCACGGCCTCCGCCAAATTGTTTTTCTCCAATATGAATTAATCCATTTAGAAATGTTCCGTTGGTCAAAACCACAGATGATCCTTCAATCTCCATTCCCATTCCCGTTCGGACTCCGCAAGCTTTTCCATCTTTGACGATTAGCCCTGTAACCATCTCTTGCCAAAAATCAATATTGGGATGCGCTTCCAACATATTTCTCCACAACCGAGCAAATTTCGCTCGATCACTTTGCGCTCTTGGACTCCACATCGCTGGCCCTTTCGAAAGGTTTAACATTCGGAATTGCATCATCGTTTTATCCGTCACGATTCCTGAGTAGCCACCTAGTGCATCAACCTCTCGAACAATTTGACCTTTCGCTACTCCACCCATTGCAGGGTTACAACTCATTTGTGCAATGGTCTGCATATTCATGGTAGCAAGCATTACTTTTGAGCCCATGTTAGCTGCTGCAACTGCTGCTTCGCAACCTGCGTGTCCTGCACCTACTACTATTACGTCGTATTTTGGAAACATTGATTTATTTTTTTTTAAAACCTATATCCGATATTGATTCCAATTCGAACACCTAATTTTTTAGTATTTCTTTTTTCAATAACATCCTCTTGATTGAGAATATACTCTTTAGTTACGTTTGCTAATCTGTATTTTCCTCCTAAATAAAATTCAAAGAGAAATGGTTTTTTAGTTCCATTGGTTACCCCAATCAAAGCGCCTGGAGAAATTGTATTTTTAGCTTCATCCTTGAAAATTTTAGTTGTCGCTAAAATTGTATCCGGTGGATAACCACTCGATGCATAATTAGTTTTTGAAAATTCTGTAAAAACTCCAAGGAATATATTTTTATTTTCTTTTTCTCCTAAATAATATCGAACCTCAGGAACTACAAAATTAACAAATTCTGCTCCTCCATCTGTATCTCTCATATCATATCCCATCCGATTGAAGAGAAGTTGTACAGATATATCTTCATTCAGCATTCTTTCAAATCCAAAACCAAGTGTAAATAAATTGATTCCTGGAACTCCAAATGCCCTTCCTTTTATTGCCGTTCTCTGGGAAAAACCATTGATTGCAAACCAACAGATAAAACCCAGAGTAATAATTTTTTTCATTCCATATTTTTTGCAAAAATAAGAAATATTCAGCTAGCGAACCAGTTTTAATCGTTAGCTAAATGTCAAAAAGGAAAACCAAAATTGGGGTTCTTTCGTTCAAGAATTTATCAGATATTTTATTTGCCCATTTTTTTTCGGTCAGCTAAAGCTAACCAACACATTTTATGTAAATTTACATTTCAAAAACTTACTGTTTTTTGGAGAAATTTTGTCCCCATGTTGAAATTGAAATCAAAAACAACCAAAGGAAGAGTTGATTTCAATTTTGGCTTGACTTATTAAAAAGCAACATTTTTCAAAAGGCTAAATTCACTATTTTTTATATGAAACGACAGGCGTTAGAAACGGAACAAAAAGCACTCGAAATAAATCTCAATGATAAAATTTACGG
>CAYGRM010000266.1:0-9377 GCA_964352225.1 uncultured Saprospiraceae bacterium
AATTCGAAAAAACTAAATATATAACTCCTGTGGTTTAATAATGGGGGTAAGCATACACATTTATGCAACAATTTCAAATAGCTGAGTAGTCTTTTTGTATTTAGACTTTCTAATTCTTCAAGTTTCATCACTTTTGGTAGTCGTTTCATTATCTAAATATTTCATAAAGCATAATTATCATTTACCCCGATATATATTTTGCTTATATCTTAAATTATTCTGAAACAGAATATTATTAAACTCGAATTTTGTTTTCCCATTTGCTGCTAAATGTGAAAATCTGTGGTGAAAAATATCATCCTTTTTATGACAAATACTTCCCAACAATCGGCATCCTTCTCCCCATCCCAAATGCCTTACTTGACACTCTCAAAACTGGCGCAGTTTGGTACCTTTTAAATTCATTAATGTTAACCAATCGTAAAACTCGTCGCACTAACTGTGGGTCGAATCCCATTGCAATTATTTCATTCGGCCCTTGTGTTTTTTCGATATATTGAAAAAGAATTTCATCCAAAATATCGTAGTCAGGCAAGCTATCCGAATCTTTTTGATTAGGTCGCAATTCTGCTGAAGGTGGTTTTGTAATTGTATTGTTAGGAATAATTTCTTTCCTTCGATTAATCCATCGACAGAGTTCAAAAACTTCCGTTTTATACAAATCTCCGATCACCGAAAGTCCACCACACATATCCCCATAAAGTGTTCCGTAGCCAACTGCAGCTTCACTTTTATTCGAGGTATTCAAAACGATATTTCCAAACTTGTTGGACATTGCCATCAGAATCATTCCTCTTCCTCGTGCTTGAATATTTTCCTCCGTTATATTAAAAGGTAAGTCTCCAAACAATGGTTTTAACTCCTTCATATAAGTTTTATAAATATTCTTTATCGGAACTATATCATATTGAATTCCGAGATTTTCCGCGAGATCAACTGCATCTTTGATTGAGTGATCTGAAGAATATTGGGAAGGCATCAACACTACTCGGACATTATCTTTACCCAATGCTTTAGCAGCTATATATGCAGTCAACGCTGAGTCGATTCCTCCTGACAAACCGAGTATCGCTTTTTTAAATCCTAGTTTCCCAAAATAATCTTTTACCCCTAGAACGAGTGCATCATGGATTCGCTTCATTTTATTTTTTGGCTGGACTTTGGAAGTTTTACCTTTCTTAACTTCGGCCAAATCAAATGTCTTGATTGCGTCTTTAAAGTGAACCATTTCTTCAAAAACATTTCCGTTGGGCGACATCACAAAACTTCCTCCATCAAAAATAAGTTCCGTTTGTGCACCTGCATGATTGATATAAAAAATTGGCATTTTGTATCGTTCTACATTTGCCTTCAAGATGTGAATTCTTGCCTCAGCATGTGTGTAGGAAAATGGCGATGCCGAAACGTTGATCATAAAATCAGGATCATGTTTCATCAACAAATCCATGGGACAGACATCATACATTGGGTTTTCATTTCCAATATTCCAAATGTCTTCGCAGACCGTCAAAGCAATTTTTTTGCCTTTATATTTTACAATATCAAATTCCGACGCAGGTTCGAAATATCTATACTCATCAAATACATCGTAGGTAGGCAAAAGTGTTTTGTGTTGCACATGTTTCACTTTTCCGTTGGCCAAAAAATACACCGAGTTATATAAATCTTTTCCTTCGACTACTGGATTTTTAGTCGGCGAACCAACGACTATGGCGATACCTTTAGCGGCTTTTGCTAGAGTTTCAATTGACTCCTCTGCCTGACGAATAAAATCGTCAAATTCTAAAAAATCTCTAGGCGGATAACCACAAGTAGCTAACTCGCTAAAGCAGACAATATCAGCACCTTGTTTTTTGGCAGTCGCAACTGCTTTGAGCATTTTATTGGTATTCCCTTCAAAGTTTCCAATGTGAAAGTTAAGTTGGGCAACTGCTATTTTCATATTCTTTTTTTTGTTTAAAAATTTGGACAAAAGTAATATTTTTTTGCCACAGACTATGACTGACTCTTTATAAGACTTACCACAGTTTTTAATTTTTTCTTAAAAAAAGGTCGA
Organism: uncultured Saprospiraceae bacterium; assembly: GCA_964352225.1. Lineage (GTDB taxonomy): Bacteria > Bacteroidota > Bacteroidia > Chitinophagales > Saprospiraceae > CAJQQY01. The sequence goes on from CAYGRM010000266.1 coordinate 2,057, forward strand.
GTGAAAAGTCATCCATACGGACATGAAAAAAAAGTCATAGGAAGTCTGTGGCAAAAAACATTTTCGTACATTTGCACCAATTCGAAAATAATATTTATGAGCAAATTTGTCGTATCCGCAAGAAAGTATCGTCCTATCAGATTTGATGAAGTGGTTGGTCAACAACACGTTTCACAAACCTTAAAGAATGCGTTACAAAATGACCATTTGGCACATGCCTTTTTGTTCTGCGGACCACGTGGAGTAGGTAAAACGACTTGTGCTCGGATTCTAGCAAAGGTCCTCAACTGTACCAATCGAACTGCTGATTACGAACCTTGCGATGAGTGTAACTCTTGCAAAGCCTTCAATGAGAATGCTTCTTTTAATATCACCGAGCTAGATGCAGCTTCTAATAATAGTGTAGATCACATTCGGACATTAGTTGAACAGGTTCGTTTTCAACCTCAGCAAGGCGAGTATAAAGTATTTATCATAGATGAGGTTCATATGCTTTCGCAAGCAGCTTTTAATGCTTTTTTGAAAACCTTGGAAGAACCACCATCGTATGCTATTTTTATTTTAGCGACGACAGAGAAACATAAAATTATCCCTACGATACTTTCCCGATGTCAAATTTTTGATTTTAAAAGAATTCAAGTTCAGGACACGGTGAAACATTTGCAAGGCATTTGCGCCGAAGAAGGAATCGAAGCGGACAAAGATGCATTGCATATTATCGGTCAAAAAGCAGATGGTGCGTTGCGAGATGCACTTTCCATTTTTGATCGAATTGTAAGTTTTTCTGGAAAAAAAATAACTTACGAAGATGTCATTACCAATTTGAATGTATTGGATTATGACTACTTTTTTAAAGTGACGGATGCGATGATGGTCGAAGATTTGTCTTCCTTGTTTTTGATTTTTGATAAAATTCAAAAGAATGGTTTTGAGGCAGATTTATTTATCAATGGATTGGCGGAGCATTTTCGGAATGTTCTAGTTTGTAAAGATGAAGCAACTTTAGAACTCTTGGAAGTGAGTGACAACCTAAAAGAACGCTATAAAAATCAAGCGAAAGTTGCCCCAACTTCATTTTTACTTTCAGCACTTAATATTGCCAACGATTGCGATGTGAATTATAAAATGGCGAGAAACAAACGCCTTCACGTGGAGATGGCTTTGATAAAAATGGCTTATATCAATCGAGCCACTACCCTTTCGCAAAATCCAGTCGTTGAAAAAAAAACGGCTGACCAACCCGTAGCTCGAGCAAAACAAAATACCTCTGCACCAGTTATCGCTGCGCAAAAACCAGTAGAATCAACTCAACCAAAGGCAACAACTCCTACTCCAAAAAATGAAGTCCCCGTTCCGCCTCCAAGTGAAAAAAAGGCATCGATTCCAGTACCTCCTCCAACTGGGAAATTAGGACTTTCTCTTTCGAGTAAATATAATATTACAAGCATTCCAAAAAAGGAAGAATTACAATCTCAAGTCAAGGAAGAATCGGCTCAAACTAATGATTCTGTTTCTCAATTAACCCAAGAAAATTTAGAAGCTACGTGGAAGGCTTACTACGAAAAAGTGACTTCACCTTCTGTAAAAAGTGTTTTTAAGCATGCCGAAGTTTTGGTAAAAGGGGAAGATTCTATTTTGATCAAGGTAGGTTCAACTATGGGAAAAGGAATGGTTCAGCAAGAATACGAATTAATGGATTTTATTCGTACCAGTTTAAATCATCCTAAATTAATCTTGGAGGTAGAAATTGATGCAACTAAAATTCCAGTTGATACTAAACCAAAACCTACCAAACTTTCCTCTCCAGCTGAAAAATACAACAAAATCATTGAGATCAATCCAATGGTTGAAGAATTGCGAAAACGATTTGACTTAAAAATGGATAAGGATAATTAACAGTAGGCAATTTTCAGTAAGCAGTAGTCAGTTCGCAAACTACATCCAGCCTACTTAAAACTCTATACTTCTGTGATATTTCTGTTATACTTTGCCGTTATCTTTGAATTGTCAAAAGGATAAAATCAATATTTTGATAAATTCCCTAGGACACATTCATTAACTAAAATGTATTACCATGAACATTAACCCACTTCCTTTTGTTAAATTTGACAATACGTTTCCTCACAAAAATCAATACAACCGCACAATGGATAAACAATCGCTTTGGTATTTAGAGAATATTGATATGAAAGGAATGATGTGTCCTCAAAAAATGGCAGGTGGTCACATGGATTCATTTGGTCACAAGACTTATAAGAAAGGTGAATATATCTATATGCCGGAAGAACATGCAGATAAAATCTATTTTATCAACGAAGGTCGAATCAAAATAGGCAGTTACTCTAATTCTGGAAAAGAAATTACTAAATCTATTTTGACTCAAGGTGAAGTGTTTGGAGAACTTTCTCTAATCGGTGAAACCAAAAGGAAAGATTTCGCAGTAGCAATGGAAGAAACTTCTGTCTGCATTATGTCGGTGGATGAGATGAAAAGTATGATGAAAGATCACAATTCATTAAGCCTTTTTATGATGAATATTATGGGATCGCGGGTTTTAGAAATGGAACAAAGGTTAGAATCATTAGTATTTAAAGATTCGCGAACTAGAATTGTAGAATTTTTAGAAAATCTAGCTAAGAAAAAAGGGCAACGAGTAGGCTATGAAATGTTGGTTAGAAAATTTTTAACACATCAAGAAATCGCCAATCTTACTGCCACTTCTCGACAAACAGTTACAACTGTTCTAAACGAACTAAGAAGTAAAAATGTATTGACTTTCAATCGTCAACGATTATTGATTCGAGATATGGATTTGTTGCGAGCCGAAGCAGAAGTAGTTTAATAAGTGATGCCTCTACCGATCAGGTAGGAACGATACATGTCTACCAATAGGTAGAAGTTCTGAAAGCCGAATTTTCTTCTTGAAAATTCGGCTTTTTATTTTTTTTGAAAAAAAAGATTACACCTTCCCTACATTTATTATTTTTGCACAAACATCCTTTCTCAGAACATCAATTTTCAAAAACTTCCACCTGCTCGGCAGGCAGGCATAGTTTATCACTCATCACTAAACCAACCATCGTGTACAAAACTCTTATCAAACCAATCCTTTTTATGTTTTCTGCCGAAAAGGCACATCATTTAACGGTACGATTATTAAAGATTACCCTTTCGATTCCCATCGTGAATTTTTTATTTAAAAAATCAATGGAACTCAAAGATGATCGTTTGAAGCGGGAAGTTTTTGGTTTAACTTTTCAAAATCCAGTTGGACTAGCAGCAGGTTTTGACAAAGATGGAAAAAGTTATCATGCGATGTCTTCGATGGGTTTTGGGTTCATTGAATTAGGAACGGTAACTCCTCAGCCTCAAGATGGAAACCCTCAACCTCGACTTTTTCGATTGCAACAAGATGAAGGAATTATCAATCGAATGGGATTTAACAATGAAGGTGTTCATGCTTTAGTTGAAAGATTAAAAAAAGGAAAACCCAAAAATGTAATCATTGGAGGAAATATTGGAAAAAATAAAGTGACTCCAAATGATCGAGCAGAAGAAGATTATGCCTACTGCTTTGAAGTTTTATTTCCTCATGTAGATTACTTTGTTGTCAATGTTAGTTCACCCAATACCCCTAATTTGCGAGCACTCCAAGATCGAGAACCTTTGACCAAATTGCTTTCTATGCTTCAAGAAATGAATCATAAAAAAAGTGCTCCCAAGCCTATCCTCTTAAAAATTGCTCCTGACTTGAATAATGATCAGCTTGATGATATTTTAGAAATTGTCAAAGACTCAAAAATTGCAGGTATCATTGCAACCAATACTACTATTAGTCGAGAAGGATTAAAAACATCCAAAGCACAAGTTGACGAAATTGGAAATGGTGGTCTAAGTGGTCAACCTGTCAAGCAGCGATCAACAGAAGTCATCCGGTATTTAAGTACCAAATCAAACGGAGAACTCAAAATTATTGGCGTTGGAGGAATATCTACTCCAGAGGATGCCAAAGAAAAATTAGAGGCAGGGGCTTCTTTGGTTCAGGTTTACTCAGGAATGGTATATGAAGGGCCTTTCATGGTTAAAAGAATCAATCAAGCACTATTAAAATAATAAGGATGTTTGATTTTTATTAAAATCCTGAAATAACGATACAGGTTTAAAAAGAAAAAGCCATTTCGGATCATCGAAATGGCTTTTTCTTTTTTATATTTTCCAACTAAAGTTCCTCTCCAGTTGAGGTGAATATTTTAAAATCAACGCCAGAATTTTGTGATCGATATGTAGACAAAATATTGATTAAATCCGAATTATCACCCTGATAAGAGAACCCAAAAGTTCGAACAGAAATTTGTGAAAAATCCTGATTTAAAATAGTTAATGCATCATTTTCCGCTGAAAAATAACCATAGTATCCATCCTCATATTCTTGCTCATCAGTAACATCCGCTAACTCATTCAGAAATCCATCAGCTACCGAATCCGCGTTACTATTATCAGTAGCAATATATCCCCATATCGTATTTTGGGGAACTTTATAAAGTTTGGTTTCCGGAACTATGATTCCGTTTAGTGCTTTCATTTTCAACTCATAATAATCATTCTCCACCTTCAGCGTTCCTTGATTTTGAATCACATTCTTCAAGCTAACAATCATATTATAAGGCTGAATATTAAGAGATCCAATTTCAACATTGGCATTTGCCATAAAAATTGGAGTGGGGCAATCCGGTTCTGGAATATCGTGAATGGTAAAATAAATACTATTTCCAGCAATCGAAGGTACGATATCAATTAAAGTATTTTCACATGACTCTGACTTGATCGTTTCTATCTTAAATTGAAAAGTCCGAGCATTCTCCTCCAATGATTCCCAAAGTAAAATTTTGAATTCATCATCAATCGTTACATCTACATCTTCTACGATTGGGTCATCTTTGCACCCAACTGCAAAAATCAAAAGAAAAACTAAGGTTCCTAAAATTTTACTTTTTAACATGAATATGATTAGCTTTTGCGAGTTTATTAAAAAAATCTAAAATTCTTCTTTCGGGAAATTTTTAAAATAACCAGGGTGGCTATTTCTTATTTCAAAAACGAAAGGAATTTCTTTTTGCTGCCTAGAAATAAATTTCTGCAAAAATAAAATTGGCTTGTTTTCAGATTAGTGAGAAAAAAATAAATATTGGGGGAATTTAATCTACAAATATATAACTTCTTACTACATATTACTGAACTATATTTTATTATAAGTAGCCAGATAAGATTATTCATAGAATTGCTTGGCCACTTAAGTGCTAGCTAATAATTTACTGAAATTAATTTTAGAAAAAAGTATAAAATGTTAGTTTTGTCTTAAATCGAGTTATGTTTATCCATCTTTTTCAATTTGGTAAATATATATTGCTTTTTTTATGCTTCCTTTGAAGTTACCATAACTTCCTACGTCAACTAATCATAAACAACTAATAACATTTTAATTTGTCATTATTGTCATTATGATTAAACTTCAAAACATAACAAAATCCTATACCACAGGACAAAATACCTTACAAGTTCTCAAAGGAATCGACCTTGAAATCAAAGAAGGCGAATTTGTTTCTATTATGGGTTCGTCTGGTTCAGGTAAGTCTACCCTACTTAATATTCTTGGAATTCTTGACGAATATGATGGAGGTACCTATACTCTTGATGGTACTTTAATTAAAGATCTTAGTCAAAAACAAGCTGCTCAATATCGAAACCAATTCCTTGGTTTTGTTTTCCAATCTTTTAATTTACTAAATTTTAAATCGGCTGCTGAAAATGTCGCTTTGCCTTTGTATTATCAAAAAGTACCTCGCAAAGAACGTCAAGCAAGAGCAGTTGAATACTTAGATCGCGTCGGATTAAAAGACTGGTCGGATCATTTACCTACTCAACTCTCAGGTGGTCAACAACAACGAGTCGCGATAGCTCGTGCATTAATCGGACAACCTAAAGTGATCCTCGCCGATGAACCTACTGGTGCATTGGATACGACAACCTCCCACGAGGTTATGAAATTTTTCAAAGAAGTAAATGCTCAGGGAATTACAGTTATCATAGTTACGCATGAGAAAGATATTGCTGAAATGACCGATCGGATTATTTATATGAAAGACGGATTAATTGAGTGATGAACTATGAGTGATAGGTTATGAGTTTTGACGATAGAAGCTCATCGCTCATCAATTATAACTCATTACTAAAAAAAATAACCATGATTGATGTAGACAAATGGCGGGAAATATTTGACTCACTTGGTAGACACAAGTTGAGAACTTTCTTAACGGCATTTAGTGTTTGGTGGGGAATCTTCATGTTGGTGATTTTGCTTGGAGCTGGAAAAGGATTAGAAAATAGCGCAGAGGAGGATTTCAAAGATGACGCGATGAGTATTATTCGAATGTGGCCCGGAACAACCTCAAAAGAATACAAAGGATTGCCTGCAGGTCGAAGACTTAGATTTACCAATGATGAATTTAAATCTATGTCTGAAATTGAAGGTGTTCGAGAAACTGCTAGTCGATACTTCTTATGGGGAGAATATTTTATTAAATATAAAAATCAGAGTCTCTCTTTTGATGTACAATGTGTCAATACTTCTTACATCAAATTTGAAAATCCAGAGCTTTTAAAAGGACGTTTGTTAAATCGAATGGACTTGGAAGAAAAGCGAAAGGTTTGTGTTATTGGCATCAAGGTGCAAGAAGGTTTTTTTCCAAAAGGTGAAAATCCAATCAGTGAATATTTAAATATCAAAGGAACCGATTATCAAATTGTTGGAGTCATCACAGATACTGGTTGGGAAGGAAAAAAACGAAGAATTTATTTACCAATTACCACTACTCAATTAGTCGAAGGAACTAAAACTGTTCATCAATTAACTGCAGAAATGGGAGATGTTACCTTCGCTGAATCTCAAGCTATTGAGGATAGAATCAGGTTGAGTTTAGCTACACAATTGAAATTTAATCCAACTGACAAGCAAGCGGTTTACCTTCGAAATCAAATTGAAAACTATAATCGGTTTCGAACTACAATGAATATGATTTCTCTTTTCATTTGGTTTGTGGGTATCGGAAGTATCATTGCAGGAGTGATTGGGGTGAGTAATATTATGTTGATTATTGTTAAAGAAAGAACCAAAGAAATTGGTGTTCGAAAAGCACTCGGCGCAACCCCTGCTTCAATTGTTACCATGATCGTACAAGAAGCAATTTTTCTAACTAGTATTGCTGGGTATCTGGGGATGCTCTGCGGAATGGGATTAATTATCGCCATCCAAACTGTCATGGAG
>CAYGRM010000267.1:0-9370 GCA_964352225.1 uncultured Saprospiraceae bacterium
TTGTTTGTTGAAAAAGTGTTTAAAGTTAGTGTTTGTTTTTTGTCTTGATTTAAAAGTGTAAGTGTAAGATTTTCCTAAGCTAGGTGTTTTTTCAAAATGTTTTTGATGCTTATTTGTTTGTGTGTTTGATGATTTAAAATTACAACTTAATCCCGCGCAGCGCCATACCTGTGAATCGGTATTTTTCATATGGCATAATTTAATGCAGCATGAGCAGAGCTGGTGAGTCTATTTTCGGTAACGACATGGAGAATCGTTTCACAAAAAATGAAATATTGAGCGTTCAACAAACGGAGGAGATAAATAAAGTCTTCCTATGTTTATAGGTCAGAGTTTTCGGTTACTTCTGTTTTAGTCATTTCGATAAAAGTCATCACTAAAAACAGTACGATCATGGCATTAAATAACATATCTTTTTTTATTATAAAAGTAATAGAAATACTTCAACTACGATATACCACAAAAATGGTATTTATCAATTTATAAAAATAAAATTTTACAAAACAAAGCACTTACCATATTGTATTCTGAACTATGAGTTATGGTGGAAATTATCTTAAAAACAATTAAAGGGGAAGACATTTTTGGATTTAAAACGAACTTCAAAATATAAAGTAAAACTACTGGGGCTTAGACAAATCTTGTGGAAACAACTTTGAGAATTCCGAGAGGAAGGAAAAGAGCGAAAGCTAGATTTCTTAAAGTCAATCGCTTTAACAACTTTAGCTCTTCTACTCGCTCGCTCACAAAGTTATCAAAGCTACACCACAGAATTTGTCGAAGAACCAAACTACTTTACGCTCAGTTGATTACAACTATCACATGATTTTTTAAATAAAAAAACATTATATCGTGAATGGAAATTTAAGGATGATCTGAGGTTTTTTTTCCTAGACTTAAGTTTTCTTCTAAAAGGAAATTCGGTTGAAAAAAGAGCAGTAGAGAGCTCTTGGTGGGATCTTTTTCGAGTTACAAAGGAGCCAAGCAGCATCTTATTTGAAAGGGAAATTGGTGGGAGGTTTTAGGCGAAATCATTAATCTTTATTTATTTCTTAAAAATTAAACAAAGGTGCTCCTCTCAGACATTTTGCTGAGAGGAGCCATCCCAAAAACCAATTGTTAAAGGACATCTTTCGAGTTTGATAAACGCTTTAAACTTGTATAAAAAACTGATTATCAAAGACTTACGTCGTACTCGGATTATTTTCTATATTTTTTAGAGCGATCATATTCGCCTGTTTTTCTTTTAATTTGGAAGGCAACTGTAATTTCGTGAGAACCTGAATTATACTGTTGGAAGTCCCCCATAAAAGCATCGTAGCTATAGTAAAATTGAAGATTTTTATACTTCGTTCCTACTAAAAATGCAACAGCTCCTCCATCACCCATTCGGTACGTTAAACCAGCAATTAATTTCTCATCTAGGAAACCTGCTCTTAAGTTCAAATCCATTAGGAAAGGAACGTTTCTTACTTTTTTCACTAAAACAGAAGGCTCGATAGTTACTTTTTTCTGATCCAATGAAAATCGGTGACCAGCATTAAATAAGTAGTAATTAAAAAGTCCACCAGTAGTTTCACCAGAAATATCATCCAATTTATTTTTAATTAAATTAGGCATTGACATTCCAAAGAAGGTTCCTTCTGGTAACTCTAAGTAAGCTCCAAAAGAAGCATCGAAAGTACTAATTCCATCAATACCATCTTCGATGATTTGATCTCCTTGATCATACAAAGGATCATTAAGAATTGAATTATCCAATCGTGTTCGATTGAATTCAGTTGACATTCCGAAAGCTAATTTCGCTTCATTGATATCGTAACGGAAAGCATAAGATAACTGCATTCGGTGTCGAGTAAATGAAGCGATTTTTTCAGTAAAAACTAAAGCTCCAATTCCAAGACTTTTGCCGATTGGGCCATTGTAACTTAAAGAATAAGATTCAGGCGCTCCGGTGAAACCAGACCATTGATTTCGAACATTCATAAATAAATTATGATTGTCTTGATCGAATCCAGCGGTGGCAGGATTAATTAGTAATTTATTTACTTGATAGTGACTGAAAATTGCCTCGTATTGAGCGTTTGAATTGATAGCTAGGAATGAGAAGCAAGCTATTAAGAGTAATAATTTTTTCATGTTTGACAAGTTTATTTTTGTTTTAGCAGGCTGAGTATTTTTATAAAATTTACTCAGGATGCTTAATGTGTTTGCGGGAGTTAAGCTTATTTATTTTATTCTTATAAATTCTGTTTTTTAAGTCAAACTAAAATTGAAATCAACACTTCTTTCGGTTGTTTTTAATTCCAATTTTAGTTTGACCACAGAATTTAATAGAACGAATTATCTGACAATTGAAAGTGAACCTTTAGAAGTTTGAATCACTCCATTAGCATCTTCATATTCTAATACATAGAAATAACCACCCTCTGGAAGTATTTGATCTCTTTTTCCAATTCCGATAAATGAGTTATCATAATCATCATTTTCGTAAACTTCTTGTCCCCATCTGTTAAAAATGATAACTCGAACTGTAGTTGTTTCTAAGCAATTCACATAGAAATTATCATTCAATCCATCATTATTTGGAGAGATAACTGTTCTTGCTTCGTAGCAACCTGTATCGTAATCTAAGTTAAATCTTATCATTTCAGAAGTACATCCGTTGGCATCAGTTACCATCAAGGCATGTTCAATGCCTCCTTGTAAACCTTCAATGAAAGATTCAGTAGTTATCACTTGATCCCATTGGAAAGTGTATGGTGCAGTTCCACCGAGAACGATAGCGTCTGCTCTTCCTGGGAAAACGTTGACGGTAACTTGGATTGGGGAAGGTTCAATGACTGGGTAAGATTCTACTTTTGTAACTCCATTAGCATCAGTAGCTGTTACTGTATAAATTCCTGCTCCCAGGTCTTCCAATATTGATCCATCAATTCCTGTTTCAGCAAATCCAGTACTCCATTCGTAAGTGTAAGGTTCTGTTCCACCTTCTGCAACTATTGAGGCAAATGCATCTGAATCACCATTACAAGTAACTGATAATTGCCCAGCATTTAATAAAATTATTTCTAATTCACATTCATCTAATTCAGTTTGGAAAACATCCGTACAACCATTGGCATCCGTTACCGTAAGGAAGTACATACCTCCAATCAGACCACTAATTGTTGAAGTATTTCCAACTGAAGTTCCATTTTGATTTACCCAAGAATAAGTGAATCCTCCAACTCCGCCTCCAGCGACAACTTCAATTTCTCCACCTTCGCAATCCATAGCTGTAGGTTGTGTAACTGTAGATGATACTATTGATACAGGGTTAGCAGGTTGGCTAATATTTAATATCGCGTCATAAATATTTACTCCCATTCCATCCGTAATTACTACTTGATGATCTCCTGCTGGCCTATTGGTAATAGAGTTTACATTTAGTCCTTCTGCTATAGTAACGCCATTAAAAGTCCAAACAAAATAGAAACCTGGAAAGCCTCCTGAGACATCAATACTAATTGCTCCAGTAGTAGCTCCATGACAATCAACAGCAGTAATATCTGTATCAATTTCTGTTAACTTTGAAACGGTATATTGAGGTGATTCAATAATACACCCATTTGCATCTGTAATCGTTACACTATACATCCCCATACATAAATTCTCAGGGTCTTGATTCGTTGCTCCATTACTCCAAGTATAAGAATATGGAAGCGTTCCTCCTGCAACTGAAATATCTATTTTTCCATCGCAAACGCTAGGAGATTGGTGAGTGATAATAACATTTGTGATCGAGATTTGAGCAGGCTCATCTACGGTGTAAGTAGTACTAGTTACCTCAAGCCCATCAGCATCTTTCACTACAAGTACATAACCTCCTTGGCAAAGTCCTCCAAAACAAACTGTCGTAGCGTTACTTGTAGTTGGAGTACCTCCATTCAAAGTAACCATGTATGGAGCATTTCCTCCTACTATGTTTACACAAATTTTACCATCACATTCTCCAAAACAAGAAGCATCAGTCACATCCACACTTCCAATTTGTGGTGAAGATGGCTCAATTACATAATCAGGCGATTCAAAAGTACATCCTTTAGAGTCCGTAACGGTTACGCTATAATTATCTTCACATAGATTAACTATGTCTTGACTTATTGCTCCGTTACTCCATAAGTAAGTGTATGGTCCCATTCCTCCTGCTGGAGTAATGTTAATAGAACCATCACAAATATCTGATTCATCTTCGATGATTACGTTGGTAATTATAACTGGAGTAGGTTCTGTAATTACATAAGTTTTTGTAATCGTAGTCATTGCTTGATCAGTAATTTCTACTGTATAAGTCCCAATTACTAAACCAAAAACATCTTTTGTGGTAGCAAAAATTCCATTTGAATTACTCCATTTATAAGTATATCCTGGTGTTCCACCTGATATAGTTATTTCTACAGAACCATCATTCCCGTCGTGACAAGTAACGTTTGTTACTATCTCCGTTGAAATACTTAAAGTATTCGTAACTGCATCACCTCCTACTTTGGTACAACCTGAAGCATTTGTAACTGTTACAGAATAAATATCTGCCGTTAATCCAAAAATATCTTGAGTAGTTGCTCCATTACTCCATAAGTAACTATAAGTTCCTGCAGGTGAAACGGTCAAATTAATTGCTCCATCATTTCCAGCAGGTGATTCATTAGTCACTACAAAGTTCAACCCAAAGTCAACAGGTTGTGTAACAGTATAAGTATTAGTAAATATACATCCATTTGCATCTTCAATGGTAACTGAATAGTTTCCTGCACATAATCCAGAGATTGATGTTCCAGTTGAGCCATTACTCCAAGTTGCAGTATATCCAGGAGTTCCTCCTCCGATATTTATACTGATCGATCCGTCACATTCGCCAAAACAAGAAGCATTGTTAACTGTAGGGATTGCAGTAATTGGTGCAGGTTGTCCAACTGTGATAGCTGCTCCAACTTTTACACATCCATTTTCATCAGTTACTGTTGGAGTATAAGCTCCAACAGGAAGGTTATTTAAATTCTGACCAGATCCGCCATTACTCCAGGTTACTGAATATCCATTTGATCCAGGAGTTCCTCCTGAAATATTCAATCCAATAGATCCATTACTTCCTCCATTACACGTAACATTAGTTACTAATCCACTCATGGAGATATCATTAGGCTGCGTTAATGTAATCGGATTTCCTGTGGCAGTACATCCATTATTATCAGTAATTACTGGGGTATAATTTCCAGCCGCTAAGTTGCTAATCACCAAGCCAGTCATATTTCCTGGTTGCCAAACTGCTGTGTAAGGTCCAACTCCTCCAAATCCTGAAATTTCAATAGCTCCAGTATTTTCTCCAAAACAAGTTAAGTTCGTAGTACTTACTATGTTTACTAATATAGAAGCTCCATCTTCAATTATAACTGTTGTAGTTGCAAAACAACCATCAACATCTGTTGCGGTAACTGTATATGTGTTAGCTGCAAGGCCAGTAATTGTTTGTTGATTAGTTACTCCATTTGACCAATTATATGTGTAAGGCCCCGTTCCTCCAGCTCCATTTGCAGTAGCTGATCCAGTACTTCCGCCTGCACAAGTAACACTTGTTCCTTGCGTCGTTACGGTAACAGTTGGACAAACAAAAGGATCAACTTCGAATGAATTAGTTCCTGTACACCCATTGGCATCAGTAACTGTTACATTATAAACACCAGGAGCAAGATTTGTAATTGTACCTGAAGTTGTTCCTTGGTTTGGATCCCAATTGTATGAATATGGCTCCATTCCTCCATTTGAAAAAGCACTAATGGCTCCATCATTTCCTGCTCCAGATTCTGGAGTTACATTCGCTCCTATCGTAATTGGGTTGCATGCATTTGGCACAACAAAACTCTCTGTTCCTGTACATCCATTTGCATCAGTAATAATAACTGTATATGTTCCAAGAGATAATCCTGTGAGGTCTTCATTCGTCGAACCTGTTGACCATAAATATGTATAATTTGGAGTACCTCCATTTGGCGTAATATCAATTGCTCCATCATTTCCAGCACCTGTAACTTGAGTTACATTTCCAGTAGCTGTAATTGGAGCTGGGTCAATTACTGTAATTGTTTTCTCTGCCGTGATTCCCCTACAATCTGTAACTGTAATCGTATAACTTCCAGCAGCTAAATCTGAAATATCTTGAGAAGTAGCCGTTGTTGACCAAGCATAAGTATATGCTTCAACACCTCCTGAGACACTAACATCAATCGCTCCATCCGTATCTCCTACACAGGAAGGATTAGTTATTGTTTCTGTAATTGTTATTGGTAAAATATTTTCAACCGTTATACTACAAGAATTTCCTAAAAAGTCGATGGTATTTTGAGTATTTGAAACCTCTACTCCAAAAGGTGGTACAGCATTTGGAATTGGTCCCATTTCCAAATCAGTATTAGAACCAACAGCACCGACTACATCAAAACATACTTGGTATAGTGATGTTCCAGGTGCCAAAGAAACTCCTTGCCCTGAGTTATCAAACCATAGTAATTTTACGGCCTGAGCATTTGCATCATATACTAAATTATTTCCTGCAGATAATGTTAGAGGATTTCCATTTCCAAATGCAATTGATTCAAAATTCAAAACTGAATTATCCCAAAGCATTCCATATTGAGCACTTAGGATATCATCAAATCCTTCCACAACTCTTACATCCACACAAATATTTTCACCTGGATTTGCTTTTTCACAACAATCCCATTCTACTATTAATCCACCGTCAAATACGTCAATCACATCTACTGATCCAGGAACTCCTGTAAAGTCTGCTAATCCATTTACATCAGCTACTTCAATTGTTCCAGCATAATTTATTGGTGAAGTTGTTCCAGTTGCACCAACTATATCATAACATACTTGATAAATTGGAGTTTGATTAGACAATGTTACCCCTGAACCATTATCCCATGATAATGACAAAACTCCATTGTTCGTATTTGTAGTTCCAAAGTTTCCAATTGCAGGTGGATTAGGATTTAATAACCCTAATGGATTACCTGATCCAATTGGAGAAAGTGGTTGTCCCGCTCCATCTAAAATATCTACAAATGAGATAACTGCAGGATCCCAAGTCAAATCATATTGAAAACTAATCACTTGATCGAAGTTGGCTACTTTAACAGGTACACATACTTGAGTGCCTGTCTCACCAGTTACATGTTCAGCGATAAATGTAATTCCGTTGGTTTGTCCAGTTCCATTTCCAGTAACCATTACTGATCCTGAATTCACTTGGTGAGGAACTATTTGACTATTTCTAATTACTTCGATGCTTCCAGTAAAATCTACATTAGTAGATGTTTGTCCTGCACCAATAACTGTATAAAATATTTCAAAAATAATATCTCCATCACAAGCCGTAACACCTGTTGATCCACTCCATGAAACAAACAAGTTTCCATTTGAGGTTTGAGATGTTCCAAAACTTCCAACTGCTGGTGGAGCTGGATTGGTTAATCCTGTCAAATTCAAACTTCCAACCGAGTCAAAAGAAATAATTGATGGATCCCAATTAATCGTATATCCGAATCCTTCTACATTTTCAAAGTTGTCAATTGAAATCTTTACACTTCCTGTGGTTCCGGTATCTCCTGATTCGTCAGATGCCGTAAACGTAACATCGCCAGCGCCAGCACAACCTGTACCACTCACATTGAATGTTCCATCATTTGCCGTAACCATTCCATTACTTACAGAAAATTCCTGCCCAGCTTCATTAATGGCTAAAACAGCTCCCGTAAAATCAATTGGAGAAGATTGACCTGCTTGACCAACTACTAAAAACTCCATCGTAAGGAGTTTATCTCCATTCGTAAGAGTATTAGGTGTTGGGTTCAACAAATCTTGGTCAAAATAAAGTGTACTAAAGAAATTGGTAATCGTTGCTGGTCCAAATCCATTTGGATAAGAGTAGCAAACTGATGGGCTTCCATTAACATTACATAAAATATTATTATATGTAGTAATGTTTTGAAATTCCAAAACTTGATCGTTCCATTCCATATCGAATTGGAAACCAATCATATCTACAAATTCTTCTACTGTAACGTCTACAAAAATAGTTGTACCAGGATCGGCACTTGAAGTTGATGGCGATACATTATATACTACTTGTGCTGTAGTTGTGAATGTTACTAACCATCCTAAGAGTAATAGTGTTATTATTTTTTTCATGTCCTAATGGGATGTGGATGTTAAAAAATTTAAGTAAGAATCTAGTATTTTAGTTAAGCCGACTGCTTACTTATTTAACAAAAATCATTTTTTCTAACAATTGGTTACTGTTCGTTTGTACATAGTAAATGTATTCTCCTGTGGAAGGAAAAATAGCAGCGGCGATTTTCTTTTGGTGAAAACCGCTATTCAGTTTTTCTGTATTTCTGTAAATTTCCTTTCCTGTCAAATCGGTAATTATCAAGGTAGTGTTCGTCGTTTCCTGTAATTCAAATTCTATTGTTGTAAAATCCGTAAATGGATTTGGGTAATTTACTAATGATTGAATATTGGATTTTTGAATAGGCTCAATTCCTACCATATTTTCAAAAATCACTTGTCCATTTTCAACAACTGATGGTACTTCTTCTAAAGTTATATCCGCTACTTCAATCGAAGCAGGGTCTTCTGTAAATAATAAAGGAATCGTATCTCCTGGATTTCCCATTGCTTTCATTCTTAATTTAAAAATGACAGTTCCGTCAGCCACCGTAGTACCTGACAAATCTTTGTCTTCCCAAGAAACAGGTAATTTTCCTTCATCCAAATTTGCAGAAACGAGTCCAAATCTTGTGGAATCCAAATCTATCAAATCGAAATAAGGAACCTCCAACAAAGTCATTTTCGTTGGATCCCATTGGATAGTAAATTGCATGGTAACTAAATCTGTGAAGTTGGATACAGACATCTCTATTTCAAATTCATCGCTTTCATCGACTGTAATAAATGGTAAAGTCATCGTGGGATCCTGCGCCTGAAGCGACAATCCAATAGTGCAAACTAAGAGAAGGATTAGTAAGTTTTTATACATTTTTTTAACAATTGGTTGATTACAAAATCTTATTTTATGACATATGAAAGCAATTACATAGGTTGTCCTAAACCTTTGCTTCCGAGTTTGTTTGATTCATAAAAAAGACCCAAGGGAGAAAAACTGGAGTGAAAAAAGATGTTCGTTTTTTTTATAAAAATTAAAAACTTTACATCTGGGAGGATGGCGCACTCGTTTTAATCATGGGATAATAATTCGTTGTGTTTCTTCTTTGAATAAGATTCTATTTAGAATCTTAATATTATGTTCTGGTATAAATCTCTTAGT
>CAYGRM010000268.1:0-9360 GCA_964352225.1 uncultured Saprospiraceae bacterium
CAACAATAAGCTACCAAGCAAATTTCATCCATAAAGATGCTGATGATGCTTTGGATAGTGTAATCAACTTTTGAACATTCCAATTTTGCAACACAGTTGCACAAAAATTCTGTTATCTTTGTACTGTGAAATTTATAGCAATCATACTTTCGTTTTATTTCTTGGCACTTAATGCTGTGCCTTGCAATGATATGAATTATAGCGAAGATGATTCCCAAGTTGTTACGGTAATTGACTTTGATGGCGATCACGACCAAGATTGCGAGTTATGCTCGCCATTCTGCCAATGTCATTGCTGCCACGTTCACACGATAAATTTTGGGTTGGTTGCGTTTCAACCGCTACAGCCTGCTATTCCTCACGAATTCTTTGCCCATTTCGATAATCTTGGCAAAGACATTCCACATTCCCTTTTACAACCCCCTCGGGTATAATTCAGTTTTCATAGGATAACTATATCCTGTTCTGACGTTTCTATGTTTTTAGATTCGTCAAAATCGTGCATTGCATTTTTTGCAATGTACCTAAAGAGAATTTAAACTGAATTAATACTCTATCTATGATTAATAAAATCATTGATTTTTCAATCAATAACAAATTTATTATTGGGCTACTCACACTTGCATTAATAGGTGCTGGTATTTATAGTATGACCCAAGTTCCCATTGATGCCGTACCCGATATTACAAATAATCAAGTACAAGTAATTACGCAATCGCCCAATCTGGGGACAGAAGATATTGAGCAATTTGTAACCTATCCCGTCGAAGTGGCTATGAGCAATCTGCCCAACGTTAAAGAAATCCGTTCGATTTCTCGTTTTGGGCTTTCTGTTGTAACCATTGTATTTGACGATGATGTAGGAACGTATCTACCCAGACAGCTCGTTGCCGAAAAGCTGACAGAAGTACAGGAACAAATACCAACGGGGTTTGGCAAACCTTCTATGGGACCTATCTCAACAGGATTGGGCGAAATCTATCAATACACCCTTGAAGTTGATGAAGAGCACCAAGGCGAATATTCTGCCACAGAACTGCGAACGATTCAAGACTGGATTGTTCGTAGACAGATGGCTATGGTAACTGGGGTGGTCGAAGTAAATGCCTTTGGTGGAAATAAAAAGCAGTACGAAGTATCTGTTGACCCTGACGAACTTCGTGCCATTGGTATCACGATTTCGGATGTGTTTTCCGCTTTGGAAAATAACAACCAGAATACAGGCGGTGCATATATCGAGCGTAACCATCAAGCCAATTTCATACGTGGCGAAGGTTTGGCGAGAACCGTTTCGGATATCGAAAATATGGTTGTCAAAACGGTCAACGGCATTCCCATTAAAATAAAGGATGTAGGGGACGTCACAATGGGAAGTGCCGTGCGATATGGTGCGCTGACAAAAGATGGAAAGGGTGAAGCCGTGGGCGGAATGATTTTGATGCTGAAAGGGGCGAATTCCAACGAAGTAATTAAAAATGTTACCCAAAGGATGGAACAGATTCAGCAATCCCTTCCAGATGGGGTAAGCATTAAACCCTTCCTTGACCGTAGCGAATTGATTGCGGAAACCACGGGAACAGTAACCGGAAATCTTTTGGAAGGTGGTCTTATTGTGATTTTTGTCTTGGTATTACTTTTGGGTAATTGGCGTGGCGGTTTAATCGTTGCATCCACCATTCCCCTTTCCTTATTGTTCGCTTTTATTTTGATGTACGTTTTTGACGTATGGGCTAACTTAATGAGTTTGGGGGCAATTGATTTTGGTATCATTGTAGATGGTGCGGTCATCATTGTGGAAAGTACCGTTTTTTTAATGTACTCGTATGTAGTGAAAAAGAAAGCTGTAAGTTCTGAAGCACGGGATGAAATCGCAGCGAAGTCATCCAAAAAAATGATGAACGCTGCCTTCTTTGGTCAGCTTATCATTTTGATTGTATTCCTACCTATTCTCGCTCTCGAAGGTGTCGAGGGCAAGATGTTTCAGCCTATGGCGCTGACCTTCATCTTTGCGATGATTGGGGCAATGCTACTTTGTCTGACTTACGTGCCAATGATTTCGGCTCTTTTCCTAAGACCGCCAAAATCAGAAAAACAGTCTTATGGCGATAAGTTCGTGCATTGGGTAGAGCGAAAGTATGAGCCGCTACTTACCAAATCACTCGTCAAGGGAAAAGTGATTATAGGCATTGCCGTTGCACTTTTTGTAGTTGCCATTTTTGCCTTTACCAGAATGGGCGGCGAGTTCATACCACAATTGGACGAAGGCGATATTGCTTTCCACGCCATTTTAAAGCCCGGTAGTTCTCTTACTGAGACCATTGAGACCACAACAAAAATCGAGCGTATCGTAAAAGCGGAATTTCCAGAAGTAGAAACTATCATCAGCCGTATCGGTGTGGCAGATGTGCCTACCGACCCGATGCCGATGGATATTGCCGACGTATTCGTCATTCTCAAACCCAGCGATGAGTGGACATCAGCTGAGAGCAAGGATGAACTGTTGGAAAAAATGAAGGATGCCATTAGTATCGTTCCGGGTGTCAATTTTGAGTTTACGCAACCTATCGAGATGCGATTCAACGAACTGCTTACGGGCGTTCGTGAAGATGTCGCTATCAAGTTGTTCGGGGAAGATTTGGATGTTCTCGCAAGTAAGGCCGAGGAAATGGGCAAAATCATAGCGACCGTTCCCGGTGTTGCAGATATGAAAGTAGAGGCAACCGATGGCCTTCCTCAAATTACGGTTAACTATAACCGTGATAAGCTAGCGCAATACGGTCTTGAAATCAACCAACTCAATAGTGTGTTACAGGCTGCCTTTGCAGGTGGAAAAGCAGGTGTTATTTTCGAGGGCGAAAAGCGGTTCGATTTGGTTGTTCGCCTACAAAAAGAAAATCGGGAAAGTATTGCCGATATCCAAAACCTGTTCATAAATCTTCCTAATGGTTCGCAAATCCCACTTCGGGAAATCGCAGATGTGAGCTACGAATCCGGTCCAATGCAAATAAGCCGTGATAATACAAATCGTAGAACATACGTGGGCATTAATATACGTGACCGTGATGTCAAATCTGTTGTCGAAGAAATTCAAGCAAAATTGGATGCCCAATTCGACCTTCCCCCAGGATATTATATCCGCTATGGCGGTGCATTCGAGAATCTTGAACGTGCCAGTAATCGGTTGCAAACGGTTGTCCCAATTGCTTTGATACTAATCTTTATCTTGATTTATTTCGCATTAAAATCTTTTCCGCAGACCTTAATGATTTATTTGGCTATACCAATGGCGACCATAGGCGGTGTGTTTGCCCTATGGCTTCGGGATATGCCTTTTAGCATTTCCGCAGGGGTAGGTTTTATTGTGCTATTCGGGGTAGCGGTACTTAACGGATTGGTAATGATAAGTGGACTAAACGAGCTGAAAGAAGAAGGCGTTACCGACTTAAGACAGCGAATTATAGAAGGTACTAAACGTAGAATTCGTCCTATTATGCTAACGGCCTTGACCGATATATTAGGGTTTCTTCCAATGGCCATTTCAGCATCGGCTGGGGCTGAAGTACAGCGACCATTAGCTACCGTTGTCATTGGTGGATTGCTAACTTCTACGCTCTTGACACTTTTTATCCTTCCTATTTTTTATCAATGGGTCGAGAAACGCTCGGAACGTAAGATGAAAGTCAATCCAAAATTCGTTACTGCAACTGCGGTAGTCTGTTTACTGTTTACATCTACTTTCGTGCCTGCCCAGAGCGTAGTCGAAGGGAAGGCACAAGAAGTTCCTCAGAATAATTCCCTTCCAGTTATATCATTGGAAAAAGCGGTAGAAGTTTCTAAGAAAAACTATCCGCTATTGAAAACGAAACAGTTGGAAGTTCAAAGACAAACTGTGCTAAAGGGTACAGCTTACGATTTTGGCAATACCCAAGTGTTTACGGGTGGCGAGGAAATTTCGGATAGTCAGGGTGTTTACACTTTGGTTGGTTTTGGGCAACAGAATATCAACCTATTCGGTATCGGTGCTAAAAAGCGTTTGCAAAAACAGCGTATAGCTTTGGCCGAAACAGCTCTTGACCTTTCTGAACTTCAAGTAGAACAGGAAGTTAAAAAGGCTTGGTCTCAAGCCTATCAACAACGACAGAAATTTGAACTGTACCGTGAACTGGATTCCATCTATTCACAATTTGAAAAGGCCATTCAACTCAACTTTGAGGTAGAAGCTATTTCAAGACTGGAATATTCATCGGCCACAAATCAAGCCTTGCAAATCAGAAACAAATTGCAACAGGCAGAAAGCGATTATGCCATTGCCCTGCAAAAATTGAATCTTTGGTTGGTATCAGACACGTATTATTCCGTTCCTGACACTTTAGACGGAAGTGAGGTTGCCGTATTGGGAATGGAAACCGATTTAGGCAACCACCCTGAACTACAACTTTCGCAAAAGCGCATTAAAGAAGCAGAAGCTAACTATGATGCAGCGCGTTCCGATTTGATGCCCAATTTCAACTTACAGGGCGGACTTCAAAGAGTAAACGGCAATAATGGGTTTTATAGTTATCAGGCAGGTATTTCCATTCCTCTTTTTTCAGGTGCGGTACGTAGCCAAGCAAAAGCCTCTAAAATAGATAACGAAATCGCGAGAGCAAATGCAGATTTTACCCAACGGCAACTGCAATCTGAATATCAGCAGGCAATACAAGCTTATCAAAAATGGGAAGGCTCTTGGGCTTTTTATAGTGATAAAGCCTTACCACTTGCAGAAGAACAGCGCAAAGGTGCATTGCTCGCCTATAAAGAAGGGGCGGTGGACTATGCAGCGTTCACGCAAATTATACGGGATGCCATTCAGACGGAAATGGATGCGCTGGACGCTCTCGACAATTATTTAAAATCAGTTTTCGAACTACAATATTTCAAACAATAACAAATGAAAAATCTATCTAAATATACAGTTATCGGATTATTTACGATGCTCTTAGGTCTAACAGCTTGCGGCGACTCTAAATCCGAGACTGCCGAAAACGATGAGGGAAATTCCGAAATGGAAGAAGTACACACAAAGGGCGAAGCTGAAGAAGTGATGCTTACGGCCAAACAGTTCGATGCATTACAAATGAAAATCGACACCCTACATATGCGAAATATGAGCGGTTATGTGGAAGCAAATGGCCAACTGGAAGTTCCACCTCAGAATGAGGCGACTATCACTTCGGTCGTAGGTGCAAATGTGGTTTCCATTGAGGTCATCGAGGGCGATAAGGTCAACAAAGGGCAAACGGTCGCTTATCTATCCCATCCCAATATCATTCAAAAACAGACGGATTATCTGAATGCGTATAGCAATAGCCAATATCTTAAAAAGGAATTTGAAAGACAAAAGACTTTATATGACGCTGGTGTAGGCAGCGGTGCTAATTTTCAAAAAGCAGAAGCGCAATATGAGGCATCCCGAAGTATGGCCAACGGTCTGGAAGCGCAGCTGCAACAACTAAATGTTAACGCTTCTGGCGTTAGAAAGGGAACTATTTATCAGCGTGTGGCCTTGCGCAGCCCCATAGAAGGATACGTTCAAAAAGTAGAAGTAAAAACAGGTCAGTACGTAGAACCGCAAACCGACCTTATGGAAGTGGTGGACACCCATCACGTTCACGCAGATTTGATGGTCTTTGAAAAGGATGTCTATAAAGTCAAAAAAGGGCAGATGGTTACGTTCAATGTACAATCCAATCAGGGCCAAGAATTGACCGCAGAAATTTATTCCGTGGGAAAAACTTTTGAGCAAAACCCCAAAGCATTGCACGTACACGCAGAAATCGAGAACAAGCAAGGCAATCTAATACCGGGAATGTACATCCAAGGGCGGATTCAAACAGATAACACTATGACAAGGGCAATCCCAGAAAGTGCCATAGCCATAGATGGCAATAGGTCATTTGTATTTATCGCAAAAAGAGAAGGCGACGATTGGGGATTTACACCTGTGGAAGTCAAAAAAAACATCCACGATGGGGAATGGATTGCCATTGATTTTCTAACCGAACAAGAACCTGATACTCAATATGCCTTTAACAATGCCTACTATTTAATGGCAGAAATGAAAAAAGGCGAAGCAGAACACTCACACTAAATATATTAATACCATCATAAGATGACAGAAATAGAAAAAACATTAGAAAGCAAAACTGTGCGTCCTACGGCTATGCGCATCTTGATTTATAAATATATGGCCGAAAAAGAAATCGCAGTCGCACTAACCGATATTGAGAACGCTTTCGCGAAAGCGGACAGGACTACGTTGTACCGGACGTTGAAAACCTTTGAGGAAAAGGGTATTGTGCACCAAATTGATGATGGCACTAATATTTCAAAATATGCTTTATGTGAACCTGGTTGCAATTGTGAACTTGACCAAGATTTGCACTTGCATTTTCATTGTACTAACTGTGACGAAACGGTTTGTTTGACCCAACAAAAAATCCCACATATAAATTTACCAGAAGGTTATATAGCAGAGGACGCAAATTTGGTAGTGAAAGGAATTTGCGAAAAGTGTAGTGGACAATAAATGCACTTCCGTTGCATTGGTACTTGACATAAATTTGCCTTTGAAAAAAAAGGAATGAAGATAAAAACGGTTATTCCAGACGGTCTAAAAAAGCACTATATCAAAGAGCTCGAACTTTATCGAATTTCGCTTCTAAAAAGTGATTTGTCCAAGGCCTGGCATCATCTTGAACGCTCTCACATATTGGGGCAATCATATCCCTATGAGCATACTTATTCTCATTGGCTGATGCTCAAATTTGGTTTAAGACAAAAAAACCTTAAAGAGGTTTTAGGGCAAATTCTAAGGCTAGTTGTAGGGGGTTGGAAATCATTCATCGACCACGTACCGACCGGAAATACTGGCGGTTCTGATGTTCCTCCTTTAAAAAGAATGAAACTTCCTATCGATTTGGAAAAAATTTTAACGAAGTATAACGCGGCATAATGAAAAAGAAAAAAGTAAACCTACGGGACATAAATACCCAAGAACATTCAGGCGAACATAACCACGATGATGGTCATAACCACAGTAGCCCTGAAAAAGTTTCCAATTTTAGAACCTATCTTCCTGCTATTTTCAGTTTTGTGATGTTAATAGCGGGAATTGCTATCGATTATTTCGATGCTTTTCCATTTTTCAAAGGTTGGATTCGAATTGTTTGGTACACGGTAGCCTATATTCCGGTAGGATTCCCCGTCATAAGGGAAGGATGGAACAGCATCAAGAACGGCGACTTCTTTACGGAATTTTTATTGATGTCTATAGCTACTTTAGGGGCATTTGCCATAGGCGAATATCCTGAAGGTGTGGCTGTAATGCTATTCTATGCCGTAGGCGAACTTTTTCAGAATGCTGCGGTCAATCGTGCTAAGAGTAATATAAAAGCATTATTGGACGTGCGCCCCAATGAAGCCTTGGTGTATCGTGATGGTGATTTTGTTTCGGTCAATCCAGAAACCGTACAGATAGGCGAAAAGATTCAGGTGCGCGTGGGCGAAAAAGTGCCTCTCGATGGTATTCTGCTTTCTGATAAAGGTTCATTTAATACCGCAGCTCTAACAGGCGAAAGCAAACCCGATACTATTGCCAAAGGCGATAAATTATTTGCCGGAAGTATAAATTTAGATGGTGTTATTGAAGTTGAAACTACGAAGGAATTCAAGGATAGTTCCATTGCACGTATTCTTGATATGGTACAGAATGCGACCGCTAGGAAATCAAAGACGGAATTATTTATTCGAAAATTTGCGAGAATTTATACGCCCATCGTAGTTTTCCTCGCTATCGGCCTGACGTTCCTGCCCTATTTCTTTGTAGATGATTACGTGTTTCGTGATTGGTTGTACAGAGCTTTAATTTTCTTAGTTATTTCCTGTCCCTGTGCATTGGTCATTTCTATTCCTCTCGGCTATTTCGGCGGTTTAGGTGCTGCATCCCGTAACGGCATACTGTTCAAAGGTGCATCTTTCTTGGATGCAATGACCAAAGTAAATACCGTGGTAATGGACAAAACGGGAACTGTGACCAAAGGTGTTTTTAAGATTAAGGAAGTTGTAAACACTTCCGATTTCGCGGAAGCGGAATTTATGCAATATCTGATGGCAATGGAAGAACAATCTACCCATCCCATTGCAAAGGCAATTTTGGAATATAAAGCAGATGGCGCAGATTTAGAGGCAACGAATGTTTCTGAAGTTGCTGGAAAGGGCTTAAAAGGTACGGTCAACGGCAAGACTGTTTTGGTAGGAAACAAAGCGTTGATGACCTCAAATAGTATAGAAGTTCCATCTGCAACCAACGACATTGTGGAATCTATCGTAATGGTCGCCATAGATGGAAAGTTTGCAGGCTATGTAACTATTGCCGATGAACTGAAGGAAGATGCCCATCAAGCCATAAAACAAATTAGGGAATCGGGAATATCGAAAATCATTATGCTTTCGGGCGATAAGGATTCCATAACCCAACAGGTCGCAAAAGAATTAGGTATAGATTGGGCAAAAGGTGGGTTATTGCCAGAAGATAAGCTCAACGAAGTAGAAAAACTTAAAAAGCAACCCGACATTAAAGTGGCTTTTATCGGGGATGGAATTAATGATGCCCCTGTATTGGCAGCAAGTGACGTAGGTATAGCAATGGGTGGTTTGGGTAGCGATGTTGCGATTGAAACGGCAGATGTCATCATTCAGACAGACCAACCAAGCAAGATTGCAAGAGCAATTACGATTGGTCGTTCTACACGAAAAATTGTTTGGCAAAATATTGGTTTGGCCTTCGGTGTAAAAGTAATAGTTCTAATTCTTGGTGCTGGTGGATTAGCAACAATGTGGGAAGCTGTTTTTGCTGATGTAGGTGTTGCTTTGCTCGCTATTCTCAATGCCGTTAGATTGCAGAAAATGAAGTGGAAGGATTCTTAAAAGCTCTTACTATGACCGAGCAAATAAAATAGTTTCAAATAAATTAAAGCTATCTTTATAAGTCAGAAGCGGTTTTAACTTATGATACATATATTCACAACGGGCGGTACCATCGAAGGGTTGGATTATATAGATGATAAGGGATTAACTGAATCTAGCGTTACGATTAAAGAGTTTTTGGTCAATGCAAATGTTGACTTTAAATACACAATTGAAAGTGTCTTTAAAAAGGATAGTCGCGCTATTGTCGAGAAGGACCTTGAATTGCTTGTCAGTAAGATAATTGGAACTAATGCGACCAAAGTATTGATTACTCACGGTACTTTCACAATGGAAGTTACCGCAAAATATATAGGAAAGCTCAATCTTGGCAAAACCATTGTTTTAGTTGGG
>CAYGRM010000269.1:0-9358 GCA_964352225.1 uncultured Saprospiraceae bacterium
CTTGTAATACTATTAGCGCAAGCGTTATTGAATACCACAATGTTAAAGTTTTTAACATTTCAAATCTTTTTTCTTCGATTTGACAAGAGGAAAGTTCGACAAATGAAAAGATTCTTATATCTAAATAATCATCTTAATTGATGGTCATTAAAAATGATAGAATAAAAACTCGCAAAAACAAAACCTCTAAGAACTACTTAAAAAACTGATTATCAATTATTTATGATTTAAATACTTTTTTTAAACCAACTATCAAGCCTCTTAACTTTTGTTTTCCTAACTAATCTTAGATTTTCTCCTCACTCGAATTTCTATTTTGAAAAAAGAATATTTAGATCTTTCACAAAAGAAATAAAAAAACCCTCTTACTCATTTTTAAAGTAAGAGGGTTTTGATTTTTCTTTTTTATAAACCTATTTCATCATAATAAATTTACGACTCATCCAGGCATTTCCAGATCTAATTTTCACAAAATAAATTCCTGCATCCAGGTGATTTAATTGAAGTTTTTCAGTTCCATTAAAAGGTAAAGCTGAAGTTTTTTGTAAAATTTGTTCTCCTAAAGTATTAAAAACAATAATCTCTTCTAACACTAGATTGCTATTATTTTCAATAGTCAAAACGTCATTAGTAGGATTTGGAAAAATCGAAATATGCTCATCTAAGAAAATATTTTGATTACTCACCGGAGCTTCGTAAGAATTATCAGCTTGAACTCTAATGTAAAAATCTTCTTGAGTACTTACTCGATATTCAGCCCAAGCACCTCCTAAGATTTCAAAAGTTCTTCTCGAAATAGGCCCTCCTGATTGAGTGCTTAAGGCAACTCCCCCGGCTCCCGACTCATCTAACCAAGCTACATAAAAACCACCTGAGTTAATTACTACATCATCATCAAAAGGAATTAGCACCCACGAATTATCAATATAAGAATTTGCTGCAACGGACTGGGTAGCTAAAATATTTCCTGGAGAACCATCCACTCCTGAATCATCCCAAATCTGAACTGCAAATCCAACTAAGTTTGGAGATTGAATAAGCATCTCTGTTGAAAAAATTGTAGTTGGATATTGTGGTGGTTTGATATAAATTCCAGCCCCACTATTAGGGCTTGCCCAACTTACTACTCCATCTGGAGCAATATCAGCAACATAAGAAAATACTATCTCTGCATTGGTCGTATCTAACACATTTATCTCAGTAGAATTTAGATTATTGGAAGGATTGATATCGCCTAAATTGGAGGTCTCTACATCAAGAAAATATTGACCTGGGGCTAAATCTGTAGCCGTCATCGGGAAGGTCAATTGAGTAGATGCTCCAACATCAAGTGCTGAAATATTTTCGGTAGAAGTATAGGCAATATTTGAGTTGGCTGAATTCCGCAATTCAACTGAAACATTTGTCGTTTGCGCATTTTCAATATTACCTGTATTGGTAATGTTGGTTAAAAATTCAACCTCATCATAAGGTAAATAAAACTCTCCTCCATTTTTCTCATTTTGATTCCAGCTTGGTTCGACATCATCAATTGAAATCAAAACCGTAGATGGATAATTAAACTTAATCGCATAATTGGAAGCCGGAATAACATCTGAACTCACCTCCAAACCAATATTACCAGTAATATTTTCAATTCCAACTACTACGTCGGTAGGACAAGCTGCTACATCATTTGCAAGCATAGCATCCATCGTCAAATACTGAAATGTGATAGAAGAATCAGCTTGGTCAAGGATTACTTGGAAGGAGTTATCTCCTACATAATCAGGATTAGCATTCACCCAAAACGGGGCATTGAGATAGGAAATTATAAACTTACCCGATCCGTCATTGTGATAGTAAACTGATCCAGGATTAGCTCCCCCATTAAAATTCAAATCGCCCATCAATGGACAAATTAAGTTATCTCCATTTAATCCAGGAGAAGGCAGACTTGGAAAACAATGGCTGATGTTAGAAACATTATTGAAACTCATCCAGCCATTTGAGCCGATTTTAATTTGATTATAAGTTGACCAATAATATTGAAACTCCATGCCCATCGAAACAAATGCGACGGAGTTGTCATCGGCTAATCCTATCACTTCTGTTCCGACGGTAGAAATATCAATCCAATCAAAGGTAGTGCCATCTGGTTCATCAGAAGTTGACCAAGTATATCCAAAAGCATCTGGGCCTCCTTGAGCAAATGCAAATTGTTGGATGATTAAGGCAAATAGAAATACAAAAGTTCGGTAGATTTTTTTCATAATTAAGTTTTTAGAATTAATTGATACATTATGAATATTCATAATTTTTACTAATGTAATTATTTTAGAGGAATTCCTTCGTATCCAAAAAAAGAAAATCCCGAATCATCAGTTTAGGCGATTAGGAATTTTGTATTTTATCTTATTTACAAAAAAAGAATTAACGCAAATATCATTTTAATACCCCCTTCCCCTCTCTCAAAATCTCAAAATCATCCGTCGTACAATCCACTATTGTACTCGGTTCATCACTTCCTATTCCCCCATCAATAACAATATCTACACGTTTTTGAAAATCATCATGAATCAAGGAAGGGTCAATAATAAAATCTTCCGTCCCATCATCTGACTTTAACGAAATAGAAAGTATCGGACGACCTAATGCCTCCAATATCGCCAAGGCGATTGGATTATTCGGAACTCTAACACCAATCGTTTTTCTTCTATTTTTAAAATGCCGAGGCACTTCTTTATTCGCTTTTAGAATAAAAGTAAATGCTCCAGGAACATTATCTTTTAGCAACCTAAACAGTTGATTATCAATCTGATATACGTATTGTGAAAGTTGTTGGATATCCTTACAAATAAAAGTCAAATTCGCTTTTTCTGGATCGATTCCTCGAATTTGACAGATTCGTGCAACTGCTTTTTGATTAAAAATATCGCAACCTAATCCATAAACAGAATCAGTTGGATAAATGATGACACCTCCTTTTTCTAGAGTGTCGACAACCATTTGTACTTTTCGAGCACTTGGATTTTCTGAATGGAGTTCAAGTAACATTTTGTTTTTTTTCTGAAAGTAATAAAAAAAATTATCCCCTACTCACTAACCTTATCCTTTTATAAGACAGACCAAAGGTGAGGTATAAAAAAATGCGAACCAAGCATTCGTTCAGTTCGCATTTAATTTTTTTTAAATATCCTTGCCCGTAAGGGCAATGTCATTGACATAAACGATTTTTTGAATATCGATTTAAGAACAAGGATTTGAGATTTGAGAAGCGTTCCTTGTTCGATATTCGATATTCAAATTCCTTATGTCAATGACATTGCCTTTCAGGGGACAAGGATTTTACACCAACGCCGGGCCTGCATTCACAATCTCAGCAGAAGCTTTATCTGAATATTTCTTAAAATTATTAGTAAATAAAGTCGCTAATTTAGTTGCCGTTGCATCATACTCTTCTTCGTTTCTCCAAGTATCTCTTGGATTCAAAACTGCGTTCGGAACATCTGGACAAGTCTTAGGCATTGCCAATCCAAAAATTGGATGATTATGGAATTCCACTTTATTTAATTTCCCAGTCAACGTGGCTTTGATCATCGCACGAGTATAAGACAATTCCATTCGAGCACCTTGCCCATAACCACCACCAGTCCAACCAGTATTGATTAACCAAACGTTGATTTTTCCTTCACCTCTTCGGCTTCCTTTTTTGATTTTTTCACCTAACATCTCAGCGTACTTCGTTGGATGTAATGGTAAAAATGGAGCGCCAAAACAAGCAGAGAAAGTTGCCAATGGCTCATCAATTCCATCTTCCGTTCCAGCAATCTTTGCCGTATACCCACTTATGAAATGATACATTGCTTGCTCTGGTGTCAACTTGCTGATCGGAGGAAGTACTCCAAATGCATCACAAGTCAAAAAGAAAATATTCTCAGGTAAGTCACCTCTTGATTTAAACATGATGTTATCAATGTGGAAAATCGGATAACTCACTCGAGTATTTTGCGTGATCGAAGTATCTGCATAATTTACCGTACAACCATCTTCCTCGAAACCGATATTTTCCAACATCGCCCCAAATTTAATCGCTTTATAAATTTGAGGTTCTTTATTTGGCGAAAGGTCAATCGTCTTAGCATAACATCCACCTTCAAAATTGAAAATAGACTCCTTTGACCAACCATGCTCATCATCTCCAATCAATCTTCGCTCAGGATCATTCGACAAAGTTGTTTTTCCAGTTCCTGACAATCCAAAGAATAATGCAGTATCTCCATTCGCACCGGTGTTCGCTGAACAATGCATAGGAAGTACACTATTTTCTGTTGGTAAAATAAAATTCAACGCAGAGAAAATACCTTTCTTGATTTCACCAGTATAAGCACTTCCACCTACAATAATTTTCTTTTCAGTAAAATTAATGATAGAAAAATTATCTTGACGGGTTTTATGCTCTTCCACATCAGCCAAAACTGAAGGAAAAGCATACACTTCCCAATCAGGTGAAAATGTTTCCAACTCTGACTCAGTTGGTCGCAAAAACATATTATAAACAAATAAATTTTGCCATGGATACTCAGTAAAAACTCGTACGTTCAACTGGTAGTTTGGATTGGCACAAGCTGCTGCATCACGTACGTAAACCTCTTCGCACGTTTCCATGTATTCAAGCATTTTTTGATACAAGGCATCAAAAGAAGATTTCGCAATAGGGATATTAATATCTCCCCAATCCACCTTATGTTCAGTTATCGCATCTTCTACGATGAACCGATCCTTAGGGGAACGACCAGTAAATTTTCCAGTATTAACTACGAGGGCTCCTGCGCTACTTAATTTTCCTTGACCAAGTCTGATCGTTTTTTCAACTAATGCTGCTGGCTGAAGATTGTGTCTCTGATTTGAAGATTTCATAATAAAAATTCTCGGGTTAAAAAGTTATTTTAAATTTCTATAGTTTTGATTTTTTAAAATAAAAATAGTCACTTAACGAATAGTATATAACTTAAACAACTGATTATCAGCTACTTATTGGGATTTGTATTAACCTTCGTTAAATAACTTTTTTATTTTTTACAGTCTTTTGATATAAATGGTCCACAAATTTACGGCTAATTAATTAAAAGATATAATTATTGGTTGGGTGTTTTATTGACTTAAAAATCACTTTTTTTTTGAAGAAACATATGGATACTGTCCATAATTATAATGCATTGATTAGATTTGTAAAAATTACTACTCTTCAATAAAACCAAACATCAAACTGTTTTTTTCTAAAAATTTATTCACTAGATAACTCTAAATCCTTACGTATGAAACCTCTTTACGTTGCAGCAACCGGACAACATGTGGGAAAGACTACTTCCACCCTTGGACTCGTCACCAACATTGTAGAACATGGTTATGATGTTGGCTATTGTAAACCTGTCGGTCAACAACACCTTTATATAGAAGGTCAGATGATCGATAAAGACGTGACCTTATTTTCTCAAATTCTCGGATTCAAGATTAATGGTTCTTTGCACAGTCCTGTTGTGATAGCTAGTGGAGTGACGAAAAAATATATTGAGGATCCTTCTCAATTTCATTTTCGAGAAAATATCATTAGTGCTTCTAAGCAATTGAGTGAACAACACGAAATGGTGGTTTACGAAGGTACTGGTCACCCTGGCGTAGGAAGTGTCACCGATGTTTCGAATGCCGATGTAGCCAAAATGTTAGGTGCTAACGTCTTGATGATTGTGGAAGGTGGGATCGGTAGTACGATCGATAAACTGACAATGAGCATCGCTCAATTTCAAAGGTATGAAATTCCAATTGTTGGGGTTATTGTCAACAAAGTAATTCCGGAAAAAATAAAAGAGGTGGAATATTATGTTGGAAAAAAACTCAAAACTTTAGGATTGGATTTGATGGGTGTTTTGCCTTTTGATAAACGATTATCATTTCCAATGATGGAAACGGTAGCCACCGCAATTAAGGGAACCGTGTTATTCAACGAACATCAATTGGACAATCGAGTAGAGGATATTGTTGCGGGCTCTCTGGTCGCCATCAACGAATTTAATAACTTTAAGAATATCCTACTAGTGGTTAGTTCCAAGAGATTGGATGAAGCCATTGAAAAAGTGAAGTTGATTTCAAGTTTAAAGAATTTGTCCAAAACACCTATTTCTGGAGTGATCATCACCGGCGATGGTCGTCATACCTCAGGTACACATGTTTCTGATACTTTTAAAGAATATATTGAACAACATCAGATCCCAGTTATTGCAACTGACTTGGATACTTACGGTTCTGTAGTAAAAATCAGTAGAATTGAAGTAAAAATTAATACTCGAACACCTTGGAAAACTCAGCGGGCGATTGAATTGATTCGCGAAAATGTAAACGTAGATGCAATTTTGGAGAAGTTGAAGGATTGATTTTTTGAGATTTTTTTTTTGACGCTGACTTTTTATGATTAGTTATGACTTTTTATGTTTTTTCGTGTTGGTGATAATTTTCCTTTGGAAAATTTAAACATTTAAAAGCCATAACCAGTCATAAAAAGTCAGCGTCAAAAAATCACATCTCTACCATTAAATGTTATAATATAAATCATGAAAAACAATACACTTACATTTCTTCTCAGTACTTTAATTATGCTGGGATTTGCTTCATGCACTTCAACAAAAGACACTATCCTATCAGACAATTCTAACAACAAATCCACTTTTCAAATTTTCCAAAATGGAACTTTCATCGAAGGAGATCTTGATAGCGAACCTGAAGCTATAGCTGGTGAAAAAGAATTCCTTATCACCATGTACCGCAAAATGAAATACCCTGCTTAGGGAAGACAAAAAGGAATTCAAGGTACAGTCAAAATTGAAGTAACCGTCAATGAGATGGGCAAATTAGAAGATTCAAAGGTCACCAAATCTCTCGGTAAAGATTTTGACAGAGAAGCACTTGATGCTGTTCGTAGAGGTTTTGAATTACCCTTCAAGCCAGCAATTAAGGATGGAAAACTTGTAAAAGTTAAGTATGAAATTCCTGTAAAATTTAAACTCCATGGCTAGAAAAATATGCTACCTACTTTTAATTTTTATTTTTTCCAATTGTAGTTTTTCTAAAAATACAAGTGGATTAAAATCAAATAAAAATCACCCTGTTTTTCGGGAGACAGATGATTTTGGTATTCGTGTAAAACCAATATTGAATCGAGAGTATCTGATTTTTCTGAGTTGGTATATTTCAGTTTATGGGGAGAGTTATCCGGAAAGAGTAGTTAGTATTTTGCCAAAAGAATCAATCAATTCCAACTTTGGTTCAGGCATTGAAATTGAGGAAAGATTAAAAACTTCCACATCCATTCTCAAAAACTATATTCTCAATCCAAAATTTATTGACTATCCATTAATCGGACTTTCTCTTCCTCAAATTATGGAAATGCAACGTTGGATGAGTGATCGATACAATGAAAATGTTTTGATCGAAAAAGGATTTCTTAATTTTAATCCTAATCAAAAAGATGAAGATTGTTTTTCTATGGAAGCCTTTCTCGTAGATCAATACATGGGTGATGTTATAAAAACATTTTCAAATAGATCTTGGCAAAAAGAATATTTGCCAACCTTCCGACTTCCTTATCAAGAAGAGATAAATACCATTAAAAGTTATTCCCCTTTCGATACTCGACTCAAGAAATATCCTTTTGGGAGAAAAGATTTTTTAGCGAAATGGGACAAACAATTTATTGAAGTTTTACCAAAGGAAAACAAAATAATTTTAAAGACTCCTTTCAAGCCAATTGAAATAATTTGTAAAAATGACTTCACCTTTAACGCTGAAACTAATACATTTACGGATGCAACTCTAAGTAATGAGAAAGTAAAATTCATCAATCCTAAATATTTAGACTTGGGAAATCCTGATGAATCAGCTGATAAATATGGAAATAAATATCCTTACCTCGAGAAGAATAGATTTGGGCAAATGGAATTTATAATTATAGGTATTGATGATAAAAATCGACCAATCGTAGTTGATGCATTAAAACTCGAAAATAAAGATTTATTGGAGAATAAAATATTTAGAATCGCTTTTAATAAAACCTTAAAACCTCAGCATGTACCTCAATAACATTACATTTACAAAACACAGAAAATGTCGAACCAAGAAGAAAACGCCTACATTTTAGGAACCGACGAACAAGAGCTGTATCGCCTTGGATTGCAACATCAGGTTTGGGCTTCGGAAGCACAACGAGGGTGGGAATTAGCTCAATTTACCTCAGGTCAAACCATTCTTGATTTAGGTTGTGGCCCAGGTTTTTGCACGAAAGAATTAGCATTTATCACCGGCCTAAAAGGTAAAACCATCGGTATCGACAGATCAGAAAGTTATATCGAATATTTAAATAAAACTGCTCAATTACATCATTTGAATATCGAAGGAATCGTGGCGGATTTTAATGAGATGAAATTGAAAGACGAAAGTTTGGATGGAATGTATTGTCGTTGGGCCTTGGCTTGGTTGCCTAATCCAAAAGAGATTTTAGCCAAAGTTTTAAGAGCATTAAAACCTAGTGGGAAGATGGTCATTCACGAATATTATGATTGGTCTACTTTCCAAACTGAGCCAAACATTCCTGCTCTGACCAAAGCAATCAAAGCAACGCTAAAAAGCTTTAAAGATTCAGATAGTGAAATTAATATTGGTAGAGAGCTTCCAAGATTAGCTGATGAACTCGATATGACTGTTTTGAATATAAGGCCGATGACAAAATTAGTCACTCCAAAAGATGCAGCTTGGCATTGGCCAAAATCTTTTTTCCATAGTTATTTTCCAAGGTTAATCGAAGCAGGGTATCTGACTCAAAACGAAGTCTCAGAAGCTCTTACAGCAGTTGATATATGGGAAAACACCAAAGGAGCAACTATTTTTTGTCCGATGATGGTCGAAATTATTGCTAAGAAAAAAAGATCATAACACTACATTTACAACTCTTCAAATTTTTTAAAAAATGAAAACTATCCGAAACAATTGGAAAAATTATCTCTTTGAATTCCTATCCATTTTTATCGGAGTAAGCTTAGCTTTTGCGATGAGCAACTGGGGCGAAAATCGAAGGGATGCTATTGCTGAAACTAAAATCTTAACCGAAATAAAAAATGGTTTAAAACTAGACTTACAGGATGTCGAAGAAAATATTAAAGGTCATAAAAAGGGAATTGAGACTTGTAATTATTTCAGAAAACTAGTTAAAGGTCAAGAAGTCGTTACAGACTCTGCAGCTTTTCAATACTTTTATTTGCTTCGAGATTTTATTTCTATCCAAAATAAATCAGGCTATGAATCTTTAAAATCAAGAGGATTAGGATTAATT
>CAYGRM010000270.1:0-9341 GCA_964352225.1 uncultured Saprospiraceae bacterium
TTTTGGAAATAACTTAATAATCAATAACTCCATAACTTTTTATAAATGACCAAATAAATCCATTTAGAACCCAAAAAAGAAGCTCCAGATTTAAAAAATCTGGAAGTTCTAATTGGTTTTTATTCTAAAATTTGGCTTTTATACCCAATATGAAAAAGTGCATCGCCTGCACTCACCACCGGTGCATTATTATGCCCAATGATAAACCCATCATGGTGCGCCGTAACAATATTCTTACTTTCACCGTACGGGTCATTAATAAAACCAAGTGGTTCTCCTTTACTTACTGTTGCACCAGACTGTTGCGTCCATTGAAATAAGCCAGAGCGATCTGCTCTCACCCAACTTGATTTTTCAAAAAGGATTACTTTACGTTTTGTCGCAGGTGCTTTTTTGATCATTCCTAAATGTTTCATCACCCGCAGAGTTCCTGCAATTCCATTGTCAATAGAAAATCCATCATAGCGCAAAGACTCTCCTCCTTCAAAAACCAAATGTGGTTTTTTCTGATTGATCATTACCCTCCGAAGGGATTTTTCGATAGCCGGTTTACCAATAATATAAGGTGCAGCGAATGCTTTGGCTAATTCAAAACTCTCAGGGTGCTTGGGGGTATATCGCACTTGTGGAAAATTATATCGAGCATTTCCTCCTGTGTGAAAATCAATTCCACAGTCAACTAAAGGCAAAATATTTTTAGTAAAAGCAGCAGCCACTCTTGATGCTAAGGAACCTTTTGTACTGCCTGGAAAACTACGGTTCACATCTTTTCCATCAGAAGCATCTCGAGAAAAATTAATAAAACCATACACATTCAATAGTGGAATGGCAATCACACTACCTTTGGTTAGGTTGTTAAACATTTTCTCTTCCACCATTCGACGAACTGTTTCTACTCCATTAATTTCATCACCATGAACACCTCCCATGACTAACAAAGTAGGGCCAGGATTTTTACTGCGAAAAACATGTATTCTTAATTTAATCACCGTTCCCGATGGGAGTCGTGCGATGAGGAGTTGGACATTTTCATTTTGTCCGAGTTCAATTTTATTCTTATTTAAAATAAAAGGTTGATTGTTCATTAAATTTGGAGTGTAGATTTTTTTTTAAAATGAAAATTATTATTCAGAAAGCCGTGGATCAATTTGAAACCGCGCTACAGTAAGTTATGTTTAATCAAAAAAGCTTTCTTCAGAATTTTTAAATTTTTGTGGATCAAGTTCTCTTTCTATTGATTCGATAATTCTGGCTGCAATATTAACACCTGTCGTTTTGGTAATTCCTTCCAGACCAGGAGAAGGATTTACTTCCAAGATTAAAGGCCCTCGATTGGAAGGGAGCATATCAACTCCTGCAACTTTTAATCCTAAGATTTTAGCTGCGTCGAGAGCCGTTTTTTCTTCTGCAGCAGTTAATTTGATCGCAATGGCCGTTCCTCCTTGATGAAGATTGGAGCGAAACTCCCCGGGCTGTGCTCGACGTTTCATGGCAGCGACCACTTTCCCATCTACGATAAAAGCACGAATATCTGTTCCTTGTGCTTCTGGTATAAACTCTTGTACGAGTACTCTTTCCTTCAAACTATTAAATGCATCAATCATCGAAACTGCTGCTCGTTGGGTTTCTGCCAAAGCTACTCCCATTCCATGAGTTCCTGAAAGTATTTTAATTACGACGGGACATCCTCCAACTGCTCGAACTAGATTTTCTGCACTTCCGGTATAGTCCGAAAAAACTGTTTTGGGCATTCCCAAACCTGCTGTAGATAACAATTGCAAACATCGTAATTTATCTCTAGAGCGCAAAAGTCCATCAGAACTTGTAGCAGAGTGAACTCCCATCAATTCAAATTGGCGAACAATGGCAGCTCCATAAAAAGTTACGGAAGCTCCAATTCTAGGAATAATTGCATCAATATTTGTCAAAACTTCATTGCCATAATAAATGACTGGACAATCTTTTTCGATCACAATGTTACATCTCATATGATCCAAAACTCGAACATGATGTCCTCGGCTTAAACCCGTACTTAATAATCTTTGTGTGGAATAAAGTCCTGGCCCTCTTGAAAGAATCGCAATATTCATCTTATAATTATTTCTTGCAAAAATATCGAATGTTTTGGTTTGACGTATCTTCTTAATCAACAATTAGCTAAAATCAAGATAAATATTTATTTCCAGTTATTTGAGATATTTCTCTATCTTGAGTTTTACTAAAAAATAAACATAATGAGCGACACAACTGATATTCTCGATGAGTCTTTAGATGATCACAAAAAAGAAGTATTGAATATTCCGTTGGATGATAAGAAAATCATCAATGGATGGGCAATGTTTGATTGGGCAAATTCTTCTTATGCATTAGTCATTACAGCTGCTATATTCCCTGCTTATTTTAGTTCAGTTGCTCCGGAAGAAATACCTTTTTTTGGTACGACTATTAAAAATTCTACTTTATTCTCCTACTCTATCTCCTTAGGATATTTATTAATAGCCTCCGTATTACCATTGCTAACGGGGATTGCAGATTACGCTGGTCGTAAAATGTATTTCATGAAGCGGTTTACATTTATTGGGTCATTGGCTTGTCTTTCTTTATTTCTATTTGTTGGACACTCCACTTTGTGGATAGGAGTTACTGGTTATATTGTAGCGCTAATTGGATTTGCAGGTGGGCAAGTTTTTTATAATTCTTACTTGCCTTTGATTGCTTCTGAGAAAAATTTAGATAGCGTAAGTGCCAAGGGATTTTCTTATGGATATGTTGGTAGTGTGATTTTATTAGTGGTTAATTTAGCCGTAATTACCTTTCATGCAGAGCTAGGTCTAGAGTTACAAATGGCTACTCGATTAGCATTTTTATCCGTAGGTTTTTGGTGGTTAGGTTTTGCTCAAATATCTTTTGCTCGATTACCTAAAGACAATCCTCGTCCCGTCACTCAAGGAATTATCAAAAAAGGATATCAAGAAATACGATTGGTTTGGAATCAACTTCAACACCTTCCCAACACTAAAAGATTTTTAGCTGCTTACTTTTTCTATATCTCTGGAGTCTTGACCGTAATGATGTTGGCAACCATGTTTGCGAAAGCAGAGTTGAATATGGAAACTAATAAATTGATTATGACGGTGTTGATTATTCAACTTGTAGCCATTGCAGGTGCATATCTTTTCGCAAAATTATCCAGTTGGAAAGGGAATAAATTTTCAATTCTCACCATGTTATTTATTTGGATTGGAATCTGTTTAGCAGCTTATGCGACGACGGAGGAAAATCAATTTTTCATTTTAGCTGGAGTAGTTGGATTGGTGATGGGAGGAATTCAATCACTTTCAAGATCGACTTATTCAAAGTTAATTCCTGAAAACACGCTTGATACTGCTTCGTTTTTTAGCTTTTTTGATGTATTGGAAAAAATAGGAATTGTTTTCGGAACTTTTCTTTTTGGATATATCGGAGAGATGTTTGGCTTGCGATATAGTGTTTTATTTTTGATTATTTACTTCGTGATTGGAATTGGGATATTGTTGACGGTGGAGGTGAAGACGCCGAAAGCGGTGTGATTTTTTGCCGCTGACTTTTTATGACTTCTATGACTTTGCGCTGACTTACATTCTATCTGTGAAGAGTCATAAAAAGTCAGCGGCAAAAAAAAATCAATATTGATATTCATAACATCCCACATCAGGAAGTTCCCCTCCTACTCCTCGATCATTTCCATCTAAATCAAAAGGAATAGAAACTGGATTAATACTATTAGCTTTCATTTCCGCAATCGACAAAGTATCTAAGTAATAAATATCATCATTCGGATCTTCAAAAACAGCATCATTATTATCCGCATTTTGGCAAGGATCACAAAAGTCGAAAAAATTCTCAAATCCTTCTTGCTCCAATAATTCATCTACTCGAACGATACAATCTTCAAAAGAATAATTCATCGGATTAGACAACCCTTCGATGCAAGCATCTCCGTTCACCATCGATATTTCATCTCGTCGAGAGCCGAAGATGATCGAGTTTTTAAACTTAGCATTTAACCGATATTCAAAACATGGACTACAGCCCAATGGATCATCTGATCCGCACAACAAATTAGTCATGCTCAAAGCCGGCGCATCCACTCCGTAACTCGCTAAAGTACAATAAGTAAAATCATAATCTCCTCCATACAAAAACCGAACAGCATTAGATCCATTATTATAAAAAAGGCAATTCGTAGCATCTATGTTCGCATGAATTCCAATCAATCCAGCATTCGAGGTATTATAAATTTTGGAACTTTCAATCGTAACATCTACCGACGAGTCTGCATAAATTCCGACAATCGAATTTTTCAATTCCAAATAATTGATATCATGGTTTTTAGTTTTATCAATCAAAAGAACTCCAAACCATTGCCCCGAAATATTATCAAATGATTCTTCCAAACGATCACCTTCCATAATTACAGGATTATTTTGTGTTCCGTTTACTGTCAATGTACTTTGATTTACAAAAATTAATCTCCCATCATTATAAAATATCCTCATACTGTCAGCATCAAAAGTTGGAACTATTCCACCATGAACATGAATCCTTGCTCCCTCCTCGACCACTACTTTGCAATTATCAAAGATTACTGATCCATAAAAAACCCACGGTTTATCATTTGTGATTAAAAATTCTCCACCTCCACAACCTGTTTGCACGACACCTCCTCCATTGAACCGACTTGGATAATAATTAGCATTCTGTCCCCATGACTCTAATAGTAATTCTTGCGTATTTCCATTTATTTCAAAAACTAAATAATCCTCAATAACAAATGGACTATTGGAAAGTGGTTGGTCTGGATCAATGGTCACTTCCGCAAAAATATACAAACTATCATTCCCAGCTATCTCAACATCAGTTGCTACATTTCCAGGGATCCCATCTACATTGATTTTATAAAAATTAGTCGACTCATTTTTGATACTGATTTTACTAATTTTTATATCCTTTTTGCTTCGATTATAAACTTTTAGTATTCGAGTAGCTGAACCTAATTCTGTAAATACAGTATCAAATCGCAAAGTATCCACCGAAAATCCTAACATTACATCTGGGCTTGTATCAAAATTATCAGTCGGTTTGCACGAATAATTTAACATTAAAAGCAAAACAAAAATGGGTAATAAATATTTCATATTTTGAAGTCGTTATTTCTTTTTATAAAAAGGAAAAAAGTTGCATTTATTGCTTTTCCAAACAACTTAATCACTCAATTAATACGCAAAAATAACGCTTAAGTTGAATATGCCAAGAGGTGGACAATATAGATTTTAAATCGTTGAAGAATGTCCTTTTCACAACATCTCAAATCTAGAGAAAAAGCCTACATTTGTGTTTTCTTATACTAAAAAACAAACATGCCAAAGCCCATTATCGATGTTATAATTCCAGCTTACAACGAGGAAGAATCCATTGGAAAAGTCATTGCGGATATTCCCAAGGAGTTGGTTCGTGACATTTTAGTTTGCAATAATGCCAGTACTGATCATACTAAATCTGTGGCAGCAGCAGGTGGCGCAATCGTTTTAGATCAGCCGCTCAAAGGATATGGTAACGCTTGTTTGAAAGGAATTGAATATATAAAGAACAGACCTGAAAACGAAAAACCAGACATCGTTGTATTTCTTGATGGAGATTATTCTGATCATCCTGAAGAAATGACCAAACTTGTAAATGCGTTGTTAGAAGGTAACGATCTGGTCATTGGTTCAAGAGCTTTGGGTGACATGGAATCAGGAGCAATGATGCCTCAACAAGTCTTCGGAAATTGGTTGGCGACCAATTTAATTCGTATTTTTTATAATTATCAATTCACAGATTTGGGGCCATTTAGAGCAATTCGATATGACAAGTTAATCGACATTGACATGCAAGATCGAGACTTTGGTTGGACAGTTGAGATGCAAGTTAAAGCTGCTAAACATAAATTAAAATGTACCGAAATTCCAGTTACTTATCGACGTAGAATTGGTGTTTCAAAAGTTTCTGGAACGATCAAAGGGACGATTCTTGCTGGGCATAAAATCCTTTGGACGATTTTTAAATTACTGTAGCAACTGAATTTTTTTAATCCGCATTGAAGTTGACTGTAAAAAAATCCAGTTACCGGTTTTATTTTTTTTAGAAAAAAAATAATGCTGCCGACTAAAGTCAGCAGCTACAAAATAACAATATGGAAATCTTAGCCTATTTTATTATTTCAGTTTATATCATCGCATTAGTGTACATCACTTTCTATTGTATGGTTCAATTGCATTTGCTTTTTTATTATAAAAAATATCATTGGAATCATGTGCAAGAAATTTTGGAAAATCCAAAAGATGAAGACCTTCCTTTTGTCACTATTCAGTTGCCAATTTTTAATGAAATGTACGTAGTCGAAAGATTGATTGATAATATTGTAAAATTCGATTATCCAAAAGATAAATACGAAATCCATGTTCTTGATGATTCGACTGACGAGACTGTAGCTATTTCACAACGCAAAGTGGATGAGTACAAAGCTAACGGTTTTAACATCGAATTATATCATCGAACAGATCGTGCAGGTTACAAAGCTGGAGCTCTCAAGGAAGCCATGGTTCACGCCAAAGGAAATTTCATTGCCATTTTTGATGCGGATTTTTTACCTCGACCTGAGTTCTTGAGAGCAACGATTCCACATTTTAAAAATAAAAAAATTGGTGTTGTCCAAACTCGTTGGGAGCACATCAATCAGAATTATTCCATGTTAACTAGGCTGCAAGCGATGCAATTGAATGTACATTTTACAGTCGAACAGCAGGGTCGCCGATCCGGAAATCTATTGTTACAATTTAATGGAACAGCTGGA
Source organism: uncultured Saprospiraceae bacterium (assembly GCA_964352225.1). Taxonomy (GTDB): domain Bacteria; phylum Bacteroidota; class Bacteroidia; order Chitinophagales; family Saprospiraceae; genus CAJQQY01. Next base: position 6,875 of record CAYGRM010000270.1, read on the forward strand.
GTTTGGCGTCGTGAATGTATTGATGATGCAGGAGGTTGGGAAGCTGATACTTTGACAGAAGACTTGGATCTAAGTTATCGAGCTCAATTGAAAGGTTGGAAAATAAAATATTTAGAAAAATTCGGTTCACCTGCAGAACTGCCGGCAGAAATGAATGGGTTGAAATCTCAACAATTTCGATGGATGAAAGGTGGTGCAGAAAATGCTAGAAAGTTGTTGCCGACTATTTGGAAATCTAACCTAGGTTTTAAACAAAAAATGCATGCAACTGGTCACTTGATGAATAGTGGCGTTTTCCTTTTTGTTTTTCTCGCAGGAGTTTTCAGCGTACCAATGCTTTTCGCCATGGAATTTTTAGAATTTAGTACAACTCCTTTTGCTATATTTCTAATAGGAACAGCCTCTGTTTTAGCTGTTTATTATGTCGCAAATGTTCAAGCAGAATTAAAAAAGGAATCTTACGGAAAAATGCTTTTCAAATTTATTTTCCTTTTTCCAATTTTCCTAGCACTCTCCATGGGACTTTCTTTACACAATACAATAGCCGTTATTCAAGGATACATTGGTAAACAATCTCCTTTTATTCGTACTCCAAAATTCAACATCGTTGATATCAAAGACTCCTTCAAGTCGCATAACTATTTGTCTAAAAAATTGCCAATGACTACGATCTTCGAAGGCTTACTTTCGATCTATTTTTTAGGGGGATTGATTGGTGGTTTTTATTTAGAAGATAATTCATTTATGCTTTTTCACTTACTGTTGATGTTTGGCTTTGGAGGTATTTTCTTTTATTCAGTTCGAGCCGTAAGTTTAAAATAGGATGAAAGAAAAAACATTAGACTTACGTTTATTGGCAATTCCATTAATTGCTTTGACCGTTGGTCTTGGTTTTTTCGTTCGACAATCTGATTTTGTTCCGATCATTTCTCAGTTTGGAATATTCTTTATCCTTTACATTTTGATTTATAAATACACCAATGAAAAAAGTAAGATTGCTTTTTTCATTGGCGTAAGTATATTGTTACGTTTTATACTTTTATTTGCACTCCCTAATCTTTCTGATGATGTTTATCGATTCATTTGGGATGGTCGTCTGCTCCTAAATGGGCACAATCCTTTTGATTATTTACCTAGCTATTATATTGAAAATAATATTTCCATTCCAGGAATCAATGAAGCTCTTTTCAATAAATTAAACTCACCTGAATACTTTACGATTTATCCACCTGTCGCTCAAGGCATTTTCGCTTTGGCTTGTTGGTTATTCCCAAATAGTATTATTGGAAGTGCAATAACGATGAAAGTTTTCCTTTTTCTATGTGAAGTCAGTTCTCTATTTTTTTTAATGAAACTACTCGCCCATTTTCAACTTCCTGCGAAAAACATACTACTGTATGCCCTTAATCCATTGATAATCATAGAGTTGTGTGGCAACCTCCATTTTGAAGCAGCAATGATTTTCTTTCTATTAGGAGCTATATATTTTTTAGTAAAAAATAGAATGACACTTTCTGCTTTTTCAATGGCACTCTCCATCGCCTCTAAATTACTACCCTTGATGTTTCTTCCCTTTTTGATCAAAAGATTAGGTTGGAAAAAAAGTATCCAATATTTTGCAATGGTAGGTTTTGTAATTGTATTGTTATTCTTTCCGCTTTTGAGTGGTGCGTTTCTCAATAATTTTGGAGCAAGTTTAGATTTGTATTTCCAAAAATTTGAATTCAATGCAAGTATTTATTATGCCATTCGATGGGTCGGCTACCAAGTTGTAGGCTATAATTGGATCCAAAGCGCAGGCCCCACACTTGCCGTAATTGTATTGTTAGGAATTTTGGCAATGACAATCTTAGAGATTAATTTTGATTGGAAAAATCTTTTTGAAAAGATGTTATTTGCGATTTGTTTGTATTTAGTCTTCGCGACAATTGTGCATCCTTGGTATGTAAGCTTACCAATTGTGTTGTGTTTATTTACTCGATTTCGATTTCCAATACTTTGGTCAGGATTGATTTTCCTGACTTATATCAATTATAGCTACGAGGAGTATTTTGAAAATTTATGGATGGTTGGGATAGAATATGTTTTAGTTTTTTCATATTTGATTTACGAATTGACTAAAACCTATTCCATTCCTTTATTAAAAAGTCAATCTAAATAACCTTGTGCTTGTAGATGAAATAGCTCTGCATATTTTCCGTTTTGAGCAACCAATTCTTCGTGACTTCCTAACTCTTTGAGTCGCCCGTTTTCCAAAAATAAAATTCGATCAGCCATCCTCACCGTTGAAAAACGATGTGAAATCAAAACTGCACTTTTCCCTGCAATCAAATCTGCAAACCGCAAAAATACTTCATGCTCTGCCCTTGCATCCAATGCAGAAGTAGGTTCATCCAAAATTAATAATTGAGCATCTCTCATGTAGGCTCTTCCTAAGGCGATTTTTTGCCATTGTCCACCTGAGAGT
>CAYGRM010000271.1:0-9316 GCA_964352225.1 uncultured Saprospiraceae bacterium
ATTTACTAACTTGTTGCCTAATTCAATAAAATCGCCAGAGCCTGTAAAAATGAGTCCTTTGGGAGGCATCAACTCTTTTTTGCCAAAAAGACCACTCCAAATATCTTGAGGCAAAAAGACGATTCGACGAACTGTAAAACGAAGAGAAGCTGGTAGGGAATAATATATTTTTCGTAAACTCATATGCTAAAAGTTGCTCTTTTTTTGTGGCGAAGTTAGTTGAATTTTTTGGGGTTTGATAATTTGGAAATATCAAATCACCGATATTGATTTTCAAAAATTTATCTATGAAAAAATACTTTTTCAAATTCTTAATAGCTCTGATGTTAGCTTTGTTTTTGCAAAGCTGTTCCCACTTTTTTGAAAAGAAAGAATTGGAAACTTTCCATTATTTTTTTGCAGGACATTGCTATCAATGGAACGCTCCGAATTGGGGAAGAACGGATTATCGTTTGGAAAAAATTAAAATAGATACTTTTGATCAAATATGGTTAGGTGGAGATTTAGTAGAAAATTTATTTCATCATCCACAAAATATTGAATTTGTTGACAGCTTTTTTCAGGTTGGAAGACCTACTACACATTGGGCCATTGGTAATCATGATGTGCTTGATCAGAAAGCAGATTTTTCTGGAATTGAAAAAAGGACAAAACGCAAAACCTATCATACCAGTCATCAAAATGGAATCACCATTCTAGTTTTGAATACCACGGAATTCAGTTTTCCAGCCTACCAAAATCTGCCGCATGAATGTGAACTTTTGGATGGACAATTGGACTTAATCAGAGCAGTTACTGATACTATTCAAAATTCATCTCACCTAATTATTTTACATCACCATGCACTTTTGACCAACGAAATTGCCGAACAAAAAATTAAAGTGGAAGAGTATTTTAATGTTTATACACCAACGTATAATATTGCGTGCGAAGAACGTGGAACTTTTTCTGAACTAGTTTATCCTAAGTTACAGGAAGTTCAAAAACGAGGAGTACAAGTCATTTTGATAGGTGGAGATACTGGATTGAGAGTGAAAGAATTTGAATTTAAAACCAAGGGTGGAATTATATTTTTAGGTTCGGGGTTGAATAATTCGGCGGGTACGGAATTTAGGCCTGACTATTTTAATCCAGCTCCAGACAAAGTTTTAATTTTTAAGCATCAACCAGAAAATCGTAAATTAGAATGGGAATTTCAATTGCTTGATGAGATGGTGAAAAAATAATTTTGCTTCAACCCAACCCTTTTTTATTTATAAAAGTCTTTTTAAATGAAAGCGTTTAAAATACTAAAATCTAGAAAATGAAAAAGGTATTGATATTTCTGAGTTTCTTTCTTTTCGCAATGACTTCATGTAATGATGATTGTATTTCGTCAGAAATTCCTGCTTGTAATGATTCCGTACCAAATCAAGAGGTAACTTGTTTGGCATATTTTGAAAGCTGGTTTTTTGATGGATCAACTTCCACATGTTCAAAAATTGGATATAGTGGTTGCAACCAAAGTGGTTTTCAAACAAAGGAAGCATGTGAAGCATGTGCGTGTAATGATTAAATAAAATAGTAATGAAAAGGATTTTAATATTTTCAAGTTTCTTTCTGATTACTTTTATTTCTTGTAAGGATGATGATTGTGTTTTAAGTGATCCTATTTGTGAAGAAACTCCACCAACTAATGAAGTCTGTCTAGCATTTTTTGAAAGATGGTTCTTTGATAGCTCAACTTCAACTTGCGAAAAAATAGGTTATAGTGGTTGTGAGGATTATGGATTTTCAACTAAGGAAGAGTGTGAATTATGCGAATGCAATGATTAATTTTCAAAAAAAATAACTCCAACAGAGCAATTTTATATGTTCAAAAAACGGAAATATGATGAAAAGGAAGTAGTCGAAGGTTGTGTTCGAAATGAACGCACGGCTCAAGAATTGCTCTACCGCCAACATTTTGATACGATGATGCGAATGTGCATGCGATATACCAATGACAAAGATAAAGCTATGGAAATTGTCAATATTGGATTTTTAAAAGTATTCCAAAAACTGCACACCTTCCAATTCAAAGGATCACTTGAAGGATGGATTCGTAGGTTAGTTTTTCATTGCCTTTCGGATCATTATCGTAAAAATTCGAAGTATTTACAGTTCATGGTTTTTGAGGATCGAGACCAATCCTCCATAGAGAAAGCACATTCAAATTTATATGCTGAAGATATTTTAAAAATGGTCGACACCTTGCCTCCCGCAACTCAAGAAGTTTTTCGATTGTATGCTATTGAGGGATTTACTCACGTTGAAATATCAAAGAATATTGGAATAAGTGTGGGTACTTCAAAGTGGCATTTATCGAATGCACGCAAGATTTTAAAAAAATTGATAGATCAAAATAATTTACAACAATATGCAGGCTGACCAAAATAATTATCAACCAGATAAGCAATTCACCGATAAGGGATGGCGTGAAATGCTAAAAACCTTGGACAAGGAAATGCCGGTTCAAGAGAAAAAGAGACGTGGGATCTTTTGGTTTTTTCCTTTGCTTTTACTGGGAGTTGTAGCTAGTGTTTGGGCTTTTAATTCATTGAGTGAAAAAATAGAAATTGCTCCGCCCCAAGAGATAGTTTTGGATCAAAATCAAAATCAAATTAATGAAACTAAAGATTTAATAAAAAAAGAAAAAGAAAGTCAAACATCGTCATATAATAATCAGCCGACTAAAAATGATCAGAGTAAAATTGATGACGAATTTCCATCAGTAATTGAACTTTCTAATCCTCTTTTACCAAAGGTAATTGAGCAAATTATTCCTATTCAAAACAGGGAAATAAATGAAGTAAAAGATCCAATTGCGAAAATAGAAAATGAAGTCCTTTCATTTGACCCAAATTTTATAACAATAGAATTACAAAAAATAGAAGAGTTGTTAATTGAGGAAAAGGAATTCTTTTTTGAAGAAAGCATTATTACAAATGTACCTAAATCAACCAAACGAAAAACCGAATATGGAATCTATGCAGGAATAGTAACAGACTTTGCTAACTTTAATAAACCAGGATTGATGACAGGAACGTCCGTTCATTTTCCATTGGGAAAAAAGTTTGGATTGAGAACGGGATTAGGTTATGCTCAGTTACAAAAAGAGTTGCCCTTTTATTTTGTAGGGAATCAATCAGCAGCATTGTCAGAGGAGTACCTTGAGGTAACAGTTTCAGCTCCTCCTTTTTCAAAGGTAGCGGTGCAATCAAATACTGATTTTGTTTTGGAAAAGTTTCACCAATTAGACTTGCCTGTTTTGTTGACCTATTCGCCAATTAAAAAAATGCAATTTCAATTAGGTGTCAATGCCTCATTTTTGATAAAAGATCAAATAAAATTGATTCGGTCTGACCTTTTTATTAACAATGCGGTGAATGATGATTACTCTAATTTTGGAGTTGAACTAGATGCTTTAGATTTAAGTTCCATTTCTCAAAATCAATATGCCGAAGAAAATTATTGGACGAAATTAAATATTAGTGCAGTTGCTGGATTGGCTTGGAAACCTACACGTCGGATAAATTTAGAACTTCAATATCATCATGGCTTTTTTCCAATTTTGAAGTCCAATCAAAAATATGAATCTAATTTATTTCAGGGTGCTATAGTTAATGGATTTGAAGTTTATGATAATCCAGGAATTCTTAATACTCCAGATTTGGAGGTTACCAATCGAAACTTTTTTGAAAAAACTTTTAGCAAAGAAAATTTTATAAAAGACAATTATTCCCTTCGATTTTCAATCGGGTATAATTTCTAAAATAAATATTAGCTCGAAATAGAAGGCAGATAATCACATTGGTTATTTGCCTTTTTTTTTGGAAAAAAGTATTTTACAATTTTTACTACTTTAAAATTAGCCTTTGCCAAATATTGGTTGGATTTTTGAATCAAATAACTTATCTTATTATAAGTATTGAAATAATCTCCCAATCTTGTACTATTTATAGTAGTTATTACCAACCTTGAAATTTACAAAACCAAGTTAATTCCCTCTTCTTTTTTTTAGTTAATTTCGATTTCTTTTTTCTAAAATTTCCTCCATTCAGAAGAAAGTGGTCTCTAAACAACCACGTTCATGAATACTTTTATTGCTTCATTATTGATGGTTACCCATCTAAATGTACAGATGGCTTTTCAGCCTAAACCTATTCAATTGACCTTTCAAGAAAATTACTTTCAGAGTAATGCTGAAGGCGTAGTTCAATCTGATTTTGAATTAGTTGGCGGATTAATTTTTTTAGATGCTAAACTTAATGGACAATCTGAATCCTTTATTATGGATACTGGTTCTCCTCATTTATTATTGAATTCGTGTTTGACTGGAAATAAAAAACTGTTGAAAAATAGTTTTGAAATTAATGGGATAGGAGGGAAGAAAAAAATAACGAGGTTACATAAAGTAAATTTTAATTGGCAGGGAGTGAAGCTGAAAAGAGATTTAAGCTATGCCCTTGATTTAGGAAATATAGCTCGGATCAAAAAAAGAAATTTTGCGGGATTAATTGGCTATGATCAAGTGAAAAGAAAAGAATTAGTCATTGATTATGAAAGAGAAAAATTGTTTTTGATTTCTAAATCCAATAAAATATTTTTTGAGAATTATGAAAAATCTGATAAGGTATGGTTTCGAATGGTTGGTCATATTCCAGTCATCAAAGTGAAAATAGGGAATAAAAGATATTATTTTGGAATAGATACTGGTGCAGAAATAAATGTAATCGATAAAAGATTGCAAAAGAAATTGCCAAAAAATACGATTACTACTGACTTTTTAGGATTAATTATAGGAGGCAATAATCAGCAAGTTCAAGTAGACCATATTCAGGTAAAAGAAATGAAAGTCGGAAAAACTTATTATGAAAATCAGCCATTTGTTTTTGCAGATTTATCTTTTTTGCAGGGAGATAATGGTATTCAATTAGATGGACTCCTTGGATATCCATTTTTGAAGGAAGCACTTTTTTCTATTAATTATAGAAAAAAACAATTATGTAAATGGGAGTTGAAGGTAAAAGATGATGAACCGATTCAATTAGCCATTTCAAAGAAAAGGATAAAGATAACAAAGCCTTTTTATCGTGGGTACTGAATTATTTAAGGTCTAATGACTAGAAAAATATTTTTATAAAATAATTCTATCGGTGTAATCGAAGAAATAATCTTCTCCCAAACTAACTAAAATTATACTACTTCCTTGAGCAATACATTCTGCTTCGATTAATTGGGTGGCAGCTTTTATATTTGCTTCATCCAAATGGCTAAACGGCTCATCTAACAATAAAAAATCGAATGGCTGGCAAAGCGCTCGAATAATAGCAATGCGTTGTCTTTGACCAAAAGAAAGTGTTCCACAAGGTTGTTTCAAAAGATCATCCACACCTAATTGTTGAGCCATTTGTTCAATTTGGGAAAGTGTTTTATGGTTTTGTAAATTAGTTTTTAGTAAGATGTTTTCTTCTGCGGTCAATTGTTCAAATAATCGAAGATCTTGAAAAACTATAGATAATTTATGTTGTCTAACTTCTGCCAATTCATCACTCTCATATTTTTTGATGTTTTTATTATTCAATAAAAGGGTTCCATCAAAGTCTTTTCGTAATCCATAAATACAATGAAGTAAAGTTGATTTGCCTTTTCCAGACGGAGCAATCACAAGGTATTTTCTTCCTTTCTCAAAAGATAAATCTTTATTCCAGATTTCAGTTGTAGGATTAATTCCACTTTCTTTAAGTGGGTGGGGGAGGATTTTTTGAAGTGTGATCATGTTGTGATTATGGATTGAAGATTTTGAAAGAGAGATTAAAAAGTGTAAGATTTAAGATTATAGATCAATCCACAATCTTAAATCTTACAGTTGAAAATTACATGGCGCCTTTCTTTTCGTAATTATTATTTGTCCAATCAACAATACTTTTAAGCGCGTTTTTATCCTGATCAGTCATATTTAATTTCATTGTTCCATTATCCCTGTTTAATTCCATCGTCGCATCTTTCATGGCTTTAAAATCGATTCCCATTCCATCCAAATAATTTCCAATATTATTGAAATCAACATAGCCACCCATGATATTATTGGAGAAAATATTTTTAATATTCTTTGCTACTAAACCATTTTTTCCATAACCACCAGCTTGAAGTGCAGGAATAGTTGTATTGGCATCTCCGATAAACAACATTCCATCCGTCACATAAAACATCGGCATATCATCGGCTCTTCCCATCAATCCAGACATTTTGTAGAGACCATCACCAGCACTTTCAATCATATCGTAGTCTTTTCCAAGGTCAATTATTTTTTGGAAACCATCCATATCATTAATTTTTACAGCTACCAGCATGTTTGGATTTCCACCACCTGATTTTGCATGACTTGTCACTAAAAAATCTCCATCAATAGTTTTAGCAATATCCTCAGTTGTCAAACCATATTGTTTCATACTCATATCTGCCATTCCAGTCATTGACTTATTAGTCAAAATCATATTGATTCCTTTCATATCCAAAGCTCCAGTAAAGGCAAAAATCAAATCATCTGCGGAAACATATTTTGAAAAATCAGTTTTTACTTTGTCTTTAAAAACATGGCTAAATTCAGCAGTTAATTTTTCATTCAAATCATAATTAGATTCAGAAACGATAGCTCCTTTTTCGAAATTGAAATAACTATGAGCATAATTTTCTGTTAGCATAGCTGGGGTGATAATAAAACCAGCCATTCCCAATTTTCCTTTTGAAGCTTCAGCCATTTTATTGGAACAAAACCAACTCTTGATATCTGCTTTTTTGGCAAAACATTTTTTCAAATCTTCGTTATTAATTATCGAGGTTTCTTTTGTAGTATTAAAAACACTTTCTACTCCCGCTTTTAAATTTCCTCCCGAACCTTGACTAGATCCCATTACTGCAATGTTGTCGTTCCAAGCCACGATAGTCCTTCGATTGGTTGTAATAAAATCATAGCCTTCAGCAGATTGTATTTCTAGATTTCCATCAGAAAGTAATAATTTTTTGAATGCTTCCTTGTCATTTAAGCTAGCTACAACTCCCATAAATGAATTTTCAGGATCAGTAATATCAACATCTTGAACCAAATAAACATTGGCATCCAAGTCAACACCTGAAGTATATGGATCTTTCAACACAGCTTCAATACCTGGATTCCCTTGAGAGGCATCTTTTATAAAATCTTGATAAAAAGACATCTTTTGCATTGATTTAAAGTCGGCCTTATCCATCAACCTCTTAACGTTGACTGCAGAGACTGAAGAAGAATTAGCAGGAATATTCACAATAGCATCCTCTGTTATAGCGCCATCATTTTTGCAAGAAGTAGTCAATAGAGAAAGAAAAACAATAGCTAGAAAAAATATTTTCTGAAATTTCATATCTAGTTTTTTAATGATAAAAAATGGAATTGATGATAAACAAATTACAAGGTAATAGATTGGAAAATACGGATTGGAAAAATCCTACAAATTTTTCATAAATATAGACTAAAGGAGTTATATGTGGAAATATTTAAGCAAAAAGCAAAATAATCTACAAAACAAAACCCGAATTCTACAAAAATGAATTTGGGTTTTGCTTGAGAAAATAGAAGTCTTAACTTCGTTTTGCCCTTTCCCACAGCACCGATTGTTTCCCTCCGATTGCTCTGAAAAATCCTCGATACATGGCATAATTCATCACACAAAAATAATAGGGCACAAAGAATGCTTTAAATTTGAGTTTTTGTTTTTCTAGAAGATAACCGATCAAAGCCATGACATAGAATGCAATTTGACACCACAAAATGTATTGAAAAAAAGGCTCTTCAATCTGGGCTAAATAAATATTGATTCCCAACAAAATTGGTAAAGCCAAAGGAGCCAAAGTCCACCTCAATACTCGGTGTGAAATATATTGGAAAGTCAAAACTGGATGTTTAAATGGTAGTAACATGGAAGATAATCTTCCAATGGCTTGTATCCCACCAGCAGCTATTCTAATTTTTCTTTTAAGTTCTTCTTTAACAGAAGCAGAAGCAGTTTCCACCGCACGGGCTTCAGGTTCATAAACAACTTTGTAGCCGTTGTCAGCTATTCTCATGGTCATCACAAAATCTTCAATAATTGTATCAGATGGAACTGGTTCAAATAATTCTGTACGAACTGAGAATAACTCACCAGCTGCACCAACCACCGAGTAGAATTCTGAATCCCATTTCTTCAAAGTGCTTTCGTATTTCCAATAAAATCCTTCACCAGCGTCGTTGGCAGCACCTGAATCATCTAATGATATTCTTTTTTCACCAGCTACAGCACCTACTTTTTCATTTTTGTAATGTCTAACTATGTTTCGAATTGCATCTGGATTAACAAATGTGTTAGCATCGGAAAAAATTACGATGGGAGTTTTTACAAATTCCATAACTCGCTCTACGGCGGCAATCTTACCTCGTCGCTCAGGTTGATGAAAAAGTTGTAAATCGTATCCTTCAGGTATGGGATAATTTTTTACTACTTCAGAAGTCCTATCATTAGATCCATCTGTAACAAAGAATAGTTTGATTTTATCTTTCGGATAATCAAATTCTAAAGAGTTTTTGATTTTGTCACCAATCCAATCTTCCTCGTTGAAAGCAGCCACCATATAAGTTACTTCGGGTAGAAAATTAGGGTCATATTCATTTTTCCTATTTGAAAAAAGTCGTTTAATTTTTAATAAAATAAAAAGGAGCATCCCATATCCTAGGTAGGCATAAAAAACTATAAATAGAGAAACGAAGAATATCGTTTTTAATGTGACTATTGACATAAGGATAGAGTCTATTTGGATGACGATGCAAAAATAAGTTTTCGATGGAGTAATTGGAATAGAAAAGGAATCAAAATTGAATTCAATTCAAAGGAAAGGAAATAAAATGATGAATAAAAATACATAAAAAGAGAAATTTAGATTAGATGATATAGTGACTGATTTAGGTTATAACAAGTCTATCAAATGTTTTTTTTTAAATAAGTAGATAGATGAAAATATTAATTATTTTATTGGTTGAAAAATAGATTAGAAAATATAGTGATATTATACGTGATTTATTTTGATAGTTGTTGTTTTGTAGCTATTTTTAGGCTTCAAGTTGAAGTTATTTGCAATTTAATGCATAGATCACATAGATATTATTAAATCAGATGATATAAATTATACCTTGTTTTATGTATATAATTAATGGATTAATTGAATTAAATTTGTAGTTCAGTAGATCCTCAAAAAGTAAGTTATTCCCCTACTACTATAAAAC
>CAYGRM010000272.1:0-9313 GCA_964352225.1 uncultured Saprospiraceae bacterium
GAGTAAAAAGAAAAAAACAGTATTATAAAAAATAAAAAACTTCAACGTTAAAAAAACCATATTCAAAACTATAATCAACGGAGTAGTTCAGCAAGATGGTGATTTGAAAACTGAAACGGCTAATGACTTAACTGTTGCAACGACAAAAGCCCCAACAGAAAATGAAGTAACTGATTTACTTTTTGCAGCCAAATGTTGTAAACATTTGAAATCAAATACTATCGTTTTAGCTCGTGGTAATCAATTGCTCGGTATGGGTTGTGGTCAAACTTCAAGAGTAGATGCACTTCGTCAAGCAATTGCGAAAGCGAAAAACTTCGGTTTTGATTTGCAAGGTGCGGTGATGGCGAGTGATGCTTTTTTTCCATTTCCTGATTGTGTGGAAATTGCGAAAGAAGCTGGAATTACTGCAGTCATTCAACCTGGAGGAAGCATTAAAGATAATTTGAGCGTTGATTTTTGTAATGAAAATGATTTAGCGATGGTGATGACTGGGGTGAGACACTTTAAGCATTAACCCCTGTCCCCTGAAGGGGAACGATTTAGCGGCTTTCTTTTTTTCAGTAAAAATAAATTCCACTATTTCATTTTATACGTAAATGTCGAAAGGTAAAAAAACAACTCATTCGAAAGAAAAATCTAACTCCCCTTTAGGGGACAGGGGGTTAATCATCGACATTGGAAATACTCGAACCAAAGTTGCGCTTTACAAAGGTGAGCGATTAGTGAAAAAAGTGATCTGGGAAAAATGTGATTTGAAGACGATGAAAGCCTTTGTGGAAAATCGAAAAATAGATAGTGCGATACTTTCAAGTACTGCAAATGTCAGTCAGGCGGTAGAGAATTTTTTACAAAAAAAATACTTTTACATTCGTTTGAGTCATAAAACGCATCTACCTATTAATAATAAGTATAAAACACCTGCCACACTTGGAAGAGATCGGTTAGCTGGCGCAGTTGCAGCTTTTGATCTTTTTCCCCAACAAAATACCCTCGTAATTGATGCAGGAACTTGTATTACTTACGACTTTGTAGACGCGAAGGGAAATTATTTAGGAGGTGGAATTTCTCCTGGAATTCAAATGCGACTGAAAGCAATGCATGAATTTACGGCAAAGCTGCCTTTGGTAAAGCAAAAAACTTTGAAGAATTTTATCGGTAATAATACTGAATCTTCGCTTCGAGTTGGTGGTCAGATGGGTACAGTAATGGAAATTCGAGGCTTTATTGAAGCATACGAAACAACTTTTGGAAAGATTAACATAATTTTAACCGGGGGCGATTCTAAAGCTCTTGCGAAACATTTTGAGAACCATATTTTTGTAAATAACAATTTAGTTCTTCGAGGACTAAACAAAATATTAAACTATAATGTCCAACTTTTGGGATAAAACTTTCTTAGGATTTGCCATCATCTTGGCAACAGCATTGACAGCATTCGCACAGCCAACAGATAACTCGCCATACTCTCGTTTGGGGATTGGAAATTTTAGCGATCAATACTTTGCTGCACAAGGCGGAATGGGCGGATTAGGTGCTGCATTTCATGATGGATATCATATGAATATTGCTAACCCAGCATCATTGAGTAGACTACGAGAAACTGCTTTTGAACTAGGATTATACTCTGAGTATAATAGCTTGAATGATGCAACAGGTCAAAATGATCGTTTGAAAACTTGGAATGGCAATTTGAGATATTTATCTTTGGGTTTTCCACTAAAAAACCCCATAAATGAAGTGCTGGAGCAGAAAAAGAAGAAGTTTCGATGGGGCATGAATTTTACACTTTTACCCTATTCCAATGTTAACTACAACATCCAAACTTTAACTGATCAAACATTTGGAGATACATTGACTTCTGTGAATTTTTTGTATCAAGGATCAGGAGGAACGTATAAAGTGATGTGGGGAAATGCTGTAAATTATAAAAACTTTTCGGCGGGGATAAACCTTGGATATTTTTTCGGAAAAATCGAAAATGATAAAGAAGTGACTTTTCCTGATTTCGTCTCTTCTTTTGACAATGACTTTAACGATGATTTTTTATTTGGAGGATTTACTTGGAATCTTGGTGTTCAATATGATCATGTTTTAAAAGCAAAAAAAGAAACAAACGAACCAATAGAATTCATCACATTTGGAATTTCTGGTAACTCAAGAAATAAATATAATTTAACTAGAGAGCGACTTTGGTTTTCTCGAAATCTAGGAATAGGTACCCAAGACACTATTTATTCCGTCTCAGGATCAGAGACTACTGAAAGCACAGGTTATTTGCCAGGAGAATTAGCAATAGGTGTAATGTACAACAAAGTCGATAGATTGAGATTAGGAATAGATTTTAAATATCAAGCTTGGTCACAATACATCAATGATTTGATAGCCGCTACTGATGCTAATCGACCTGATGTTAATGTGTGGAGATTAGGAATTGGAGGTGAATATGTGCCTAACGCAAGATCATACAATAAATATTTGAAAAAGGTACGTTATAGATTTGGTGCTTTTTATAGCAAAGACCCCAGATCTGTCAATGATGATCACCTTTTGATATACGGCGCAACGGTAGGATTTGGTCTTCCTGTAATTTTACCACAAGGTAAAAAGTCCTTCGTCAATTTAGCATTCGAAGTAGGACAATCGGGATTAGCAGATGCGTTGAGAAGTAATTACTTCAAAATAAATTTAGGATTTACATTAAACGATAATACTTGGTTTTTCAAACGAAAATTTAATTAAAAATGAAAGATTTACGAAAATTAATGAAGTTGGCGCTGCTCTTGGCAGTAAGTTTTTCAATTTCAAACACAACGACTGGTCAATGTACTACTTGGAAAGATTTAGAAGCAGGTTCTGCTGAAAAAGAAATGGCTGAATCTAACTACCAAATCTATAAAGATCACTTAAAAGCTAAAAACTATGAGGCTGCTATGGTGGCTTGGGAAAAGTTAATGAAAACTGCTCCTGCTGCTGATGGAAAAAGAATTTCTCCGTTTTGGGATGGAATTACGCTTTTGGAAGAAGCCAATAAGAACGAAACTGACAAAGCTAAAATAGCAGCTAATAATGCAAGAATTGTTGCCCTTCATGAGCAATGTATCGAATGTCTGCAAACTAAAAAAATAGTAGTCAAAGGTGCAAAAACTGATGAAACGCTAAAAGAAAAAATTGCAGATCAAAAAGCTCGTCAAGCAGAAGATATGTTTAGAATGGAAAGTCCAGCCGCTGATATTTATGCTGTAGCTAAAGAAGCAGTAGACATGGGAGGACAAGATATTACTTACAAAGTATTACAACCTTATGCTGCTTCAGTTGTAACATTATTTCAAGAGAATACCGTTCCTGCTGAAGAAGCTAGAAGAGTTCATGATCAATTAAATGAAATCGCTGATAACAATACCATCAAGCAAGAGGAACTGGCTGACCAATATAAAGCAAACAAAAAGGCGAAAAAAGAAAAGAGAGCTCGACAAATATCTAAATTATACACTAAGTATAAAATTAGAATGAATAAGGAATTCAATAAAGTGGAAGGTGAAATTTTCGATTGTGAATACTTCAAAGGAATTTACATGTCTGATTATGAAGAAGGAAAAGACGATTTAGCGATTGTGAAAACCATTTACTCTAGATTGAAAAAGAGAGAATGTACTGATGAAGATCCTTTTATCATAGAGTTAAAAGAGCGATACAAAGTATTAGCTGCTGCTTCTAATGCAGATAAAGAAGCTGAATTCAATGCAAATAATCCTGCTGTCGTAGCTAAGCAAAGATATGATGCTGGTGATTATACTATCGCTATCGAAAAGTGGGAAGAAGCTATTGCCGATGAAACTGATCCAGAGGTAAAAGCGACTTACCTTTTCAGAATTGCTTCTACGCAAGGACGTAAATTAAAACAATATGCAACAGCTAGAACAACAGCTAGAGAAGCAGCTGAATTAAAACCAAATTGGGGTCGGCCTTTCATGTTGATTGGTGACTTGTATGCTTCAAGCGCTCGAAGATGTGGCGATGATTGGAATCAACGATTAGCAATCTTAGCTGCTATTGACAAATATAGTTATGCCAAAAGTATCGATCCTGAAGTAGCCGAAGAAGCAAGTAAGCGAATTGGAAAATATAACCAATCTCGACCTGAGAAAGCAGATGGTTTCTCTAGAGGAATCAATGAAGGTGCTTCTGTAAATGTAGGATGCTGGATTGGAGAAAGTGTGAAAGTTAGATTTAAATAAATTGTAGCCTTTCGGCTAAAAACATAATAGAAAACCCTGATCCTTGTATAAAGGATGAGGGTTTTCTATTTAAAAAAATGACTGCAAATCATTTGCCATCATTATAAAAAGTCAGCGGTTTAACTTAGTTTTGAATTCAAAACTTAAATAAAAAAATATGAAACGTAATTTATTTTTAGGAAGTCTAATCTTAGGAATCTTCTTTTGGGTAAGTTGTACTCCAAAAGTCAAAGAACCTGTTACAGCAACTGAACCAAAAGTAGAAGTTGTTAAAGAACTAGATCCAAATGGTTGTATCCGTTGGGATGAAATCGGAGCTGAAAAAGCTGACCGGATAACTGATAATTATAATATATATCGAGATAGAATTAAATTAAAAAAATTCAAAGAAGCATATCCACTTTGGAAAAATGTTTACAAAACAGCTCCCAAAGCTAATGGTCGAATTGATTATGTGTTTCGAGATGGATTAAAAATCTATACAGACTTTATTGAAAATACTACTGATACTATTTTGCAAGCAAAGTATGTTGATACGATGGCGATGATTTATGAAAAAGCCCTCATCTGTTTTCCCGAAAAAAAATCATATTACCTAAGTAAGCAAGGTTTTGAATATTATTATAAATACAAAGGTAGAGCTACCGATGAAGAAATCTATGCTATGCTCAAAACTGCCGTCGAACTAGATGACAAAGAATCAAGAGTGAGCACCATTATTCCTTTGTCTTCACTTAATTATAGATTGTATACTGATGATAAAATCAGTTTGGAAGATGCTAGAAATGTTTTGGAAAACGTAAATAATATTGTAGCTCACAATGTAGAAAATACCGAAAATCAAATCGAAAAAGATGCTTGGATTCAAGTGGAGCAGTACACCTCTGAACTTTCTGATCGATATGAAAATAAAAAAGGATTTTATGATTGTGATTATTTTGTCGGAAAATATTACGCAGAGTATGAAGCAAATAAAGCAGACTGTGATTTGATTGAAGATTTGTATCGGAAGCTGCGGCAAGCAGGCTGTGAAAAAGAAAATGAAAATTTGATCGCTTTAGAAGATGCCTACAAAAGTGGATGCCGATCCATCGATCAAGACTTAGAATGCGGTAGAGACGCCTTAGAAAATGAACAGTATCAGAAGGCGATTGATTGCTATCAAAATTTTGTTGACAAAACAAATGACCCTGAGAAAAAAGCTAGGTTCTTGTTGCGGATTGCAAATATACATTATGCTCATACTCGCCAATTCTCACAGGCACGAACCGCTGCTCAGGAAGCCATGAAGTATAAATCAAACTGGGGTGATCCGCTACTTTTAATTGGAAAATTATATGCTTCTAGTGGTTCTCTTTGCGGCCCTGGTACAGGATTCGATAGTCAAGTCGTTACTTGGGTAGCCATCGATAAATGGAATGAAGCAAAAAGAGTGGATCCTAGTGTAAGTACTGAAGCTAATAATTTAATCGGACGCTACGCCAAATTTATGCCTAGTAGAGCAGACATATTCTCTCGACCTACCGTTAAAGAAGGAGGTACTTTCACCGTAAAATGTTGGATTCAAGAAACCACGAAAGTTAGAGCTGCTGAATAATGAAATGATGAACTATGCATGATAATTGATGAACTAGTTTACTCATACTTATCAATTATCATGCATAGTTCATCACTCTAAAAACAGCTTTTGTTATTTTCAATTAAAAAATATCCATGCGGATTATATATATTTTACTCCTAATTATTTTTGCTTTCAGTTCTTGTGAGTGGGAATCTTCTACAACTTCAAATAACAATTTTGCTAAAACACTTTCCGAAGATCAAGTAATCAACAAAACCATGAGTGAATTTATTGGCGAGCCAACTAACCAAGATGAGATTGATCGTAACTTGATTCTTAATCATATCATCGATAATAAATTAGATATGGAATCCACCCCTGATGGAATTTATTATCAAATTACTAAAGAAGGAATTGGTAATCATCCAACGGTTAAGAATACCATTGTCACTAATTACCATGGAACTTTTTTGGATGGAAAAGTATTTGATTCAACCAAAGGAAAAGACCCATTTACCTACCCGCTGAGTAGAATGAATGATGGTTGGAAAAAAGCAATTCCACTTTTAAAATCTGGAGGTAGAGGCATCTTTATCATTCCCTCAAGTCTATGTTATGGAGCAGAAGGTTTTGGAGATTTAATTCCACCGCATGCCGTTTTGAAATTTGAAGTGGAATTAATTGGAGTAAAAAGTAATTGAATTATTGACGATAATAACTTTTTAAACCAATAACTTTCCCACATTCTGAATTAGAAGGAAATTTTGATTAATCTTTTCCTTATATTTATAAATATGCTTTTCTTTGCACTTCCCAATCCCGAAAATTCATTCGATTTTTTTTCACTTAAAAATAAAATTCATTTTCATGAAAACACTAATTAACACTCTTTTTGCTTTAGTGATCCTTAGCAGCTTGACTTTAATATCTTGTTCAGAAAAAAATTACCTTTCAACTAAAGATTTAACTGCATCAATGGTAGAGTCTCCACAGACTCAAGCAGATATTGACCGAAATAAAATTATCAAATTTGCCAAAGCAGCAAAACTAAAAGGCAATTTTACCTCAACTGGTATTTTTTATGTAATTGACGAACCAGGTGAGGGCTTAGAAAGACCTAGCACAAATTCGAATGTTACTGCTCACTATACAGGTACTTTGCTCAATGGAACAAAATTCGACTCTTCATATGATAGAGATGAGCCACTTATATTCAAACCTAGCCAGGTTATCAAAGGCTGGCAAGAAGCTGTCAGAATGTTAGGTAAAGGTGGAAAAGGAAAATTTATTATTCCTTCAGGATTAGCTTATGGAGATAGAGTTGTTGGTGATATGATTCCAGCGAATGCTAATTTAGTTTTTGATATGGAATTAATTGATTTTAAATCTGAATAATAATTTCTATTTCTAGTATAAAAATAGACAGGGCTGTCAGCACATAAAGTGCTAACAGCCCTTGTTCGTTAATCTGGTTCTCAGACACAAATCTAATCAACGAATTACAATCTCATTCAAAATCTGCTCACCTCGAATTAAATTATTCTCAATCGTAAGCTTATCTGTAAAAATCTGCACGATCTCAGCTTGTTCGTTATATCCTTCTTGTTCAGCGAGTCCTGCGGATATATCGATTAATTTTCCAGCAACTTTAATAATGGATTTTGACGCATTGGCACTTTCGATTTCCCAAGTACCGCTGGCCATCGTTTCATAAGTTTCGGAATCACCTGATTCCGTTTCAGGATAAAGTTTTTCTGTTAAATACATAGAAAACGTTCCATCTGATCTCAAAACAATCGAACGATCTGCATAAAAACCAGAAGGGCCATAATCCAATTCGTTGGCAATTTGAGTGTTTATAATTGCTTCCAAATTGGTTCCTTTTACCTTTGGCATAAGATCAATTTTCTCTACACTTCCTCCTAAATTCATTTGCAATGGTACTCCATTTTCAAAAAATAACATTTCGCTAATCGCTAAATCTTGGTACTTACTTCCATCATAAGCACTATTTATTTTTAAGGAAAAATTATTTTTTAATGGAACTCGAAGGTCTATTTTTTGCCCCGTAGCATCGTCTCGTAAAGTATATTCGTAATCCTTACCACCTACTTCACCCAAAGAAAATCCTTTAAGGCGAGCATTCGTTTTGTAAACATTTGGAGACCTTTGATAACCATTCCAAATCTGAACTTCATCTATATTAATCGCCTCGCTAAGTTCAAAAGTCAGTTGCTCATTGATTCCATTTCCATCCACTCCTTCTACCCAAGCTGTTGTTTTTTGGTTATCAAAAAGATTGGAAGGGGCATATCTTAAAGCTGGCTTTAAAGTAGAAGAGGCAATAATCTTTGCCGATACTTTTCGAGGAAGGATCAACCGATATTCCTTTCCATCTTCACCCCACATTTTAATATTTTGAATTCCAACAGCATAAGATTTAGAAAATTTTCGAACTACTCCTTTTTTTTCCTCGTCTTTAACTTTCACTTCTGTCGCATTATCCGTTTTTCCAAAACGAATAAATAAAGATAAATAACTACCTCCTATATTAACAGACTCTCCCATTTTTCCTTGCCCTCTAGGTAGATCATCTCCATAAAAAATTAACTCATCTACCTTCGCTATATTGGATCCTTGAGCTGCTTCAATTTCTATTTTTTTGACAAAAACTTTATTCTGAAAAAGTAACATGATTCCTTCGTCAGATGCAGCTCCTTTTTGACTTTGCCAAGAGGTAGAATTTTTTCCATCAAAAATATTTCCTACTATTTCATTATTAGAAGTAGCATAGGCTCCTTGCAAATAGAGCGGTCTACGTCCATCATCAGGAATATTATTAACTTGACTTGAAGGTGTTTCGACTTCATTAGGATCAGTAGTTGGGTTTGTAGGTGTGTTGTCTGCCTGCCCATCAGGCAAGTTATTATTGGTTGCAGGGTCTTCACAAGCAGCCAAAAACAACAAAAACACAACTAAGAAAATAGCAGATGTTTTCATCGGTATGTTATTTTTTTTCATAAGAACAAATTACGATATTTTTTTATTTCTAAGAACGTTTTTTTTATTTAGAAAAAGAAAATCACCATGTCTATTTTAGTTAAATTTGCCCCACAAAAAAAGTCACCGTTCACAATTAACCATTAAAAAAATGTTACGGAAAAATTTTCCAAAAGCAGGCGAGGAATATCTTGGAGGCGAATCAGATGGCTGGGAATATAAAACTTCTTTTACTGGAACAACAGTAAAAGATGCTTTCGTGATGCTGCAAAATTTTTTAGAAGAAGAAGGTTACGAAAATATCCCACTTCCAAAGGATGCAAAAGAGTTATTAATGTTTAAAAATCCTCCCAAACAGCAACAGTTACAGTTATTCAACGAACGGGGTTATTTTCATAATCCTATCAAGATTTTTTTTCCCAATGGAAAACGAAAAGAGAATACTCTCGTGTTATGCGTATACAATCAAAATGATAAAAAGCACTAGATGAAAATTCATGGGTTAGTTTAGGAA
>CAYGRM010000273.1:0-5991 GCA_964352225.1 uncultured Saprospiraceae bacterium
GTAAGATTTTTAAATCCTCACGATAGGGTAGTGTAATCAATAACAACATTACTTTTTCAAACTTTTTTAAATCAAAATTATCATGAAAAATTTAATTAGCTTTTTAATAATTACGCTCCTACTTTTTAATTCTAGCTGCAAAAAAGAAGATGCAGTTTTAGATATCAATTTTGAACCTGACCTAACTATTAAGTATAAAAATGATGGTCCGTTAAGTAAAGTAACTAAAATTTGTGATGTCTTAAGTTTTGATGATGAAGCACATTTTAGAGATGTTTACAATCATTTAGAAACTCGATACGATGCCAATGAGGCAACAGATTCAACAGCAAGTTTAGATGCATTTGAAAATGAATTAAGTTTTACTAGTCGCCGGACTTTTGTCAACGATTGGGAAACTGCGATGGAAGATGCGGGAACAAGCATCGATGAAACTAACGATATTGATACGATCTTTTTTGAGGATGATGTGATGAAAACCTTGCTTAATCCAAATGCGATTGTCAAAGTTGGAGATGATGCAGTTCTAATGATTGATGATTGTTTGTGGATTCGAGTTCCATTTCAAGATTGTCAAGGTGTAAAATTATTAGAACAATTTTCGCAAATGTTATCAAACCCAGGAAGAGAAGCTCAAGAAGAAGCCATGGAATTTTCTATCCAAAATAATATTGTTTTCGAAGATTTATGTCCTTCACCTCCAGGGTCAAGATCAAGTGGATGTGGTTTCCAAATTGACTTCACTTACACAGATCCAGTTATCAATCCTTCGACGGGACGATATGAATTTACTTTGACTGATTTGACACATGATTATTTAGCTAACTCACAATTGAGGAAATGGAAAATCGTAGGTGACAATAGTTTAGATACGATGGTTTCTAAATTTGAAACATTACTTGGTGGACAATCTTCAGGAGCTGAATCACCAACGGTAAGTGTTCCAAGTGATGCTGACTACATCATCATCAAATTGAAAAAACGAACGCTTCGACCTTATTGCGCGGAGTACGTAGAAAAGAAAATTTATTTAGCTTGTCCATCACCAGATTGGAATTATGTGGATATGTATACCGTACAATTTTTTACTAGAAATCACTCACCCGGATTGACTGTCGATTGGAATTTTGGAGATGGAAATACTTCAACCGCTCCAAATCCTACACACACTTATACTGTAAGTTGTTTGGAAGAATTCAATGTTAATTTTAATGTTTCGTCAGCCACAGGTGGGGGAATCTGTCAAGTAGAATTTCCAGTCATGAAAGTTAGTGTTGGGCCAAAAGATAAATACATCATACATAAAAAAGCAACAGGTTGGAAGGAGAGTGGTTCCGAAAAATTTAAGTGGTTAATTAAGGCGAATGGAGCTCCAAATATTTTGGGAATCGGTTTAGGTTTTGGAAAGGTAAAAGGCAAAATTAAATACAAAAAGAAAAATGGAAGCGGTAAGTGGAAAAAGAAAAAAACCAGTTTAACGATTCGCTTTGAGAACCATATTTATGAAGTCAGCAACTGTTCGATATTAAATGACTTAGCAGTAGTATCTAGTCCAAAAATAGTGTCGAACAAAAAGAAAACTAAGCATAAATATAAGACTTCAACGCCATTTAGAATTTTCTTAGACGACCCAGTTCAAGCATATTTTCAAGCTGGTGGAATCAATGGAACCTTCGACGTATTCGATTAAGTAGCTAGTCGCTTCAGCTGCCAGCCAAAAATGAGCGAAGCGAATTTTTGACTAAGAATAACACTTGTAAGTAATTGACTATCAGTAGATTAAAGCAATCGAATAGTCAATTACTTACACTCTTCAAAAACTTTTTTCAAAAAAAAACAAAAAAAAAGGTAAGAAAACAAAGTCCCCACGATAGTAAAGTGTATTCAATAACGAATACAAAATTTTGAAAAATATATTTAAACATTTTAAAAAATAATTATCATGAAAAATCTAATTAATTTATTAGCCATCGCAATTTTAATCTTTGCAACTTCTTGTCAAAAAGAAGAAACTACACCAACCACATTTCCAGAAAATCCATACAATAATGTAGGAGAAGAACACAACCAAATGGTAGGCGATTTTATGACTTCTCACGAAGCTCAATTATCTAACATGCCAGAACCAATGGAAAAGGAAATCTACATCTTTGATAACATCCTAACTGAAAATGGACAAGACTTTAGAAACTATCAAGATGCAAAAGAGCAACTTCAATTACCAGCAACTCAAATTTTAGCAGGCTACGATTTTACAAGATTTGATCAAATCTTTGCCAATACTTCCATGTCTGATTTAGGAAAAACTACTTTAAATAATGCCTTAGTTAAGTTAGTAGAAATCGACGGAAGAACTCCTGAAGGTTTCGCAAAAGTGAAAGAAGAAATCAGAAAAATTGAAATTACTTTTATGGAAGGATTCGAAGGTACAGCTGATTACAAACCTGCGATGATTTACCTTTCAGTTTTAAAACACTCTGCTCAACATTGGACAGATAATCCAAATGGACCGCAACCAACCAAAGCAAAATGGTGGCAAACACTTTTAGCAGATGCAGCAGGTGCCATCATTGGAGGAGTAATTGGAGGAGGAACAGCAGTTCCATTGGCAGCAGGATTTTCATTAGCAGTAAATGCAGGTTAAAAATAACGCTCTCACACCAATTGTAAATTGACAAATTATTATCCTAAATTCCTAGTAAGGTGTTAGCTCGAATGAGTTAGCACCTTTTTTTCAAAAAAAAGTATGTGAAGGGTAAGGATTAAAAAAAAATAACGATAAGAAGTTGTAGGAGAATTTTGGAATTATGACCATCTTACTTTTATCAAGTTGAAAACTTCTCAATGAATATATTTAATTCATCCTTTTAAAGGAGGGTA
This sequence comes from uncultured Saprospiraceae bacterium, assembly GCA_964352225.1. Taxonomy (GTDB): domain Bacteria; phylum Bacteroidota; class Bacteroidia; order Chitinophagales; family Saprospiraceae; genus CAJQQY01. The sequence goes on from CAYGRM010000273.1 coordinate 2,881, forward strand.
TCCGTGGCACGGCTTTATGAAAAATAAATTCTTTTTTTAATGAAAAACAATTGAAAATGAAACACCTATTTTTATTCCTCGCATTTTTGTTAATGTATTGTTATACAATTCAAAGTCAAACGATAATTAACGGACAAGCTTACACGTTCGACGATCAAGATTTGGATGGATGGACCTCCGAAAATTTATCTTCCACTAATGATGGATTATGGCAATGGTCTGAAAATGGAAAAGCAGATGGTGGAACTTTTTGGAATGATCGAGATTCTATTCGCTCGACTTCTTTGGGAGGAGCAGCAGTTTACGATAGTGATGGTTTGTTTTCAGCAGGAATTGGAAATCCATCTTTGCCAGTAGAAGTTGCGTTGAATTCTCCTATATTAAATTTTTCAGGCGAGCCAAATGTCTATTTAAAATTCAATCAATATTATCGAAATTATCAAACTGATACTCGGGTTGAAGTTTCTGTTGATAATGGAATGTCTTGGGCTACTTTCAATGTCAATGATAATGTCAATCAAAATGTGGAGACTTCTTCGGGTGATTATAAAATTATAGATATTTCGACGGTCGCTGGAGATGTGGGAGAGGTGAGAGTTCGATTTGTTTTTTCGGGAGATTACTATTTTTGGATTTTGGATGATGTAGAATTTTGGGATGGTTATCCTTATCCACAGACATTTCCAGAATACGTAGGAGATAGTTTGGTAACGTTTAATGTGGCGTATGAAGTGGATGAATCTGCTTGGCCATATCGACCAAATGAGATGGTCGTTCAGTTTAAAGAAGGAACTCCATTTATGAGAAAAGAGGAATTGCGAGATTCATTTGGGGTGGTGCTTTATGACTCTTGTGTTTGTAATCGATTGGAATTGTGGAGACTTGGAGATGATATTTTTTCGGGAGGAGATACCTTGTCTAATTTTGGAGGAAACATTGGATTATTGGAAAGGTTAAAAGGATCAAAGAGTAAATCAGAAGTTGATGGTTCTGACTTTAATCGACTGAATTACAATGAGTTAAAAGATTCTATTATAGTGCCGAATCAGAAGCTTCAAACTATTCCTACAAATGCCTCAGCACCTGCTGCGGATGCAACTTTAGTAGCTATACTCGATACTGGTATTGATTATAACCATTCCAGTTTTGATAATTTTATCGCACTCAATAATGATGATTTAGGAAATGATACTGACGATGATGGTAATTGTCAGAACGATGATCCAGTCGGTTGGAATTTTGTCAATAACAATAATAATGCATTCGATAATCATGGACATGGAACACACGTCGCAGGGATAATTCTAAATAATTTAGCGGCCTATAATTTCAATAATTGTGATATTAAAATAGTGCCTTATAAAACTCATAATTATCAAGGGATCGGTGATTTGTTTGCGGTGACTTGCGCAACTTATCAAGCTCTAGAGGATGAAGTTTCAGTCATCAATGACAGTTGGGGGTTTTACGGAGATTCTAGTATTATTTTGAGTAATGCGATTGATACAGTTAGTAGTTATGATATATTAGTCATCGCTGCTTCAGGAAATGATACACTTGATTTAGTTGATTATCAACAATATCCAGCCTGCTATTTTAATGGAAATATAATTACTGTAGGTGCGCATGACACTACATTTATTGATGTGAATTTTTACGATACGATAGTTGCTCCTTTTTCAAATTTCAGCCCAAACTATGTAGATATTTTAGCTCCCGGAAGTGAAATATTAAGTACTCTTCCAGGAAATCTAATGGGTACCAAAAATGGAACTTCTATGGCAACACCTGCTGTTGCGGCTGTAGCTGCTATTTATTTCTGTGATGGAGTTGCTGAATTTCAAGCTGTAAAAGATAGTTTAATCAACTGTTCCAAAAGTCATAATGATTTAACCGCAATTTCTTTGGATGGGAATGTTTTATATTTTGACGCAGCATGTTTAACGACCGTTGGAAATTTAGAAATAGAAAATAATTTTCAATATTCTATTTATCCTAATCCTGCTCATGAGCGTATTTTTATTTCTCCAGCTCAAAAAATGGAGGAGGTCAAAATTCAATTAATTAATATGGCAGGACAACCCGTTTTCCAAAAAGAAATAAATTATTGGGAGGCCAAATCGATTCAACAATTTGATGTAAAAAATCTTCCATCAGGAATTTATTTTTTTAAAATCCAATTCAGTAGTTATATTTGGACTTATAAAATGATAAAAACCTAAAATAATATAATGTTGAATTTGAAAAAAATAATAGGGATGCTGATCTTAAATTCAGCATCCCTATTTTTATGGTCTCAATGCCCGGAAGATTTAAATGTAAATTCAACGTTGAAAACGAATGATATTGATGAAGTGATGGCGCTGACCGTTCAGTTGAAAAATTGCCCCAACCAGCAAGATTCATTAGCGCTTAGTTTTCATAAATTGGGAACATTATTTTATTCACAAACTGATGAACTGGATTCTGCTATTTTATTTACCGAAAAAGCATTAGATCTTCGACAACAACTTTTTGCAGAAAATCCAACCATAGATTTAGGGAAATCATATCATAATTTAGGAGTCTTTTATGCTGAATTGAGAAAAAATAAAATTGCTCAAAAGCATTTAGAGAATGCAATTGAAGTGTATAAAAATCTCAATGAATCTAGATTGCTTCGAAGTTACCTTGAGTTGGCAAATGTTCATCGATCAATAGGAGAGTATGAAATTGCTGGAAAATATTTTAATTTAATTATACCATTGGCAAAAAAACTCGAAGATGATTATAGGTTGGCGAGTGCTTTATCAGATTATGGCTGGCTGCTAAATGTAAAAAAAGAATATTTAAAAGCTAGTCAGAATTTAGAAGAATCAAAGGCAATTTTTGAAATAGAGGACAGTCCCGAAAATTTAGCAGCTTGTTACAGTAATTTGAGTATTTCGTATTATAATTTAGATCAACCTGCAAAATCCATTTCCAATCTCAAAAAGGCCATAAAGATTATGGAAGAGTTTGATGATTGTGAAGAGGTGGCTAAATTAAATAATAATCTAGGGACAAGTTATCAAAAGAATAACCAAGAGCAATTGGCTTTTTTAACTTTAAAAAAAGGATTATCTATTGCTC
>CAYGRM010000273.1:6001-9299 GCA_964352225.1 uncultured Saprospiraceae bacterium
CTCAAACCAATCCCGCTCAATCCCCCCTCCCTCCAATCCTGCAACTCCAATGAAATCATCGCCCAAAGCCACGACAACCTCGGCGAATATTATCTAGTCAAAAAAAATTATAAAAAAGCTCTTTTCCATTTTCAAAAAGCCATCCAAACCCTTCTCCCAAGATTTCAACGAAATGAAGATTGGCATAATCCCACTAAGATGGATGTTGAATTAGCCTTCAATAAAATTGATCTTTTAGTTTACCTAGGTGATAAAGCCAAAACACTTCGTCTCCTTTCTCAAGGTGAGAATGACCAAAAATATTTAACCTCAGCACTTCAAGTATTTGAACTCGGAGATGTCGTCATCGACCAACTTCGGAAAGAGCATCAAGACCAAGACACTAAACTTTTTTGGAGAAAAGAAGCGATTCCTTTTTATGAAAATGCGATTGAAGTTTGTTATGAAATGCAAAATGTCGAAAAGGCATTTTTCTTTTTTGAAAAAAGTAAAGCGATTTTATTGCTGGAGGCTTTGCAAACTTCTGATGCGTTGGAGTTGATTCCGGATAGCTTGAAAAATCATATTTTGACACTCCAACAAAATTTGCTTAAAACAAAAGAAGAGTTAGAAAATACCAATTCTGCAGGAACAGAAAGAGAAGATATTATCAAAAATTTGGTAAGTATGCAAGCGGAATTTGAATTTGAGTTAGAGCAATTGGCGAAGGATTATCCAAAGTTTTATGAGGTGAAATTTGGAACAAAAGTGCTGTCGCTTGACGAGGTGCAAAATGTAAATTCTGAATTGTCAGGTAAAAGCACCATTCATTATTTTTATGGAGAAAAAAATATTTATGCCATTACCTGTTTGCCGACAAGGCAGACATTATCTTTTCAAATAGCAAAATTACATCAGCTTGGCAAAACTTCTTCTATCGAAAAAGAAATTCGAACACTACTTTCTTTTTTTGAAAAGTCCTCGAATATAGAAAATGCACCTGACGTATTTTTAAAACAATCAAAAAAAGTTTATGATATTTTAATTGCTCCATTGTCAATTGGAAGAGGGGAGAAATTAATTATTTTTCCAGATGGAGCATTGGCTTATTTGCCTTTTGAAGCATTGGTAGCTGAAGCATCTAATGACATTAGTTCGGCTAATTATTTAATAAAAAATCACCTACTTCAATATGGATATTCTGCCACTATTTTTTCAAAACAAAATAAGAAAGCCAATTCGTCTACTGAAAATTCGATTGCAGCTTTTGCCCCATTTGCAGATGGCTCAGTAAATTCTAATTATGCAGCACTTTCATTTAGTCAAGATGAGTTGGGAGAAATTAGCGAACAAGTAGATGGTGTTTTTTTAAAAAACCAAGATGCCACCAAGCAATACTTTTTAGAAAGTAGCAATGAGTTTTCTGTGTTACATTTATCCACTCATGCCTTTTCTTCAGCAACGGAGGCGAAGCCACATATTGTTTTTGCTGATACTTCTTTGTTCCTTTCTGAACTGTATGGATTAGAAATCCCTGCGAACTTGGTCGTGTTAAGTGCGTGTCAATCGAACATTGGAAAGTTGTCGCCAGGCGAAGGAGTGATGAGTTTGGGAAGAGGATTTACCTTTGCAGGTTCGAAAAGTTTAGTGTCAAGTTTATGGAATGTGAATGCCGTTTCGACGAGTACGATTTTATCTGATTTTTATAAAAATCTACAATCTGGTATTTCCAAATATGAATCATTGCATGCCGCAAAATTGGCTTATTTAGAAAATGAAAATATTCCGAGCTACGAACGATCTCCCTATTATTGGGCTGGGTTGATTTATTATGGAGATGATGGAGGAGTGATTTTAAAAGAAAAAACGAATAATAAATTTTATGGTTTGTTGGCTTTCGGTGTCTTGTGTTTTGTGTTTGGATTTTATTTTTCTCGCAAAAAATAGAGTGGATTTCATACCTTTAGCATAAATGCAATAAATATGAAATCTCTCAAATCTTTACCTTTCCTAGTTTTAACAATGCTGTTTCTTAATCTTCCATTGTTGGGACAGTCTGATCATTGGAAAAATGCTTATGCTGATGTGGAAGCCAACTTTTCTATTGTTGGAACTACTATTGGATTAGCTGGTGGTTACAAGTTTAATCGTTTTGCAGGTATTGGACTCAAATTTGAAAAATCTATTTTAAAAGAAAACTATAATATTTTAAGCCTCAATTTTAGAGGGACAAATTTTAAACCGGGTGATCGATGGGGCTGCTATTATACAGGCTCTTTTGGAAAAGGGTTTGGGGATTATGAGTCTGATCAATTGGATTTAGCTATTGGTGTTCGTTATGAACGTTTAGGAATTGCGATTGGAATTCATGATGATGAGATGAGTCTTAAAATTAGCCAGTTGCTTGGTGATTTTAAAGGACGAGGAACATTGCAAGGAAAAGTATTTTCCCCTACACCTAAAAAGCGAGATGGTAAAAGTAATGATGACGATGCTACCGATAATTCTAATAAAAAAAGACCTTCTTATTTTCATTTTTTACTCGGGATGGGATCGGTGAATGATCATGCTGTATATAAAAGATTTAATCGTGAAGTAATCATGTTTAATCTAGGAGGAGGAGTACAGATAAATAATTATTTAGGATATGGTGTTGCCCTTCGTGGTGGGTCGTCAGTTAATCCTAATGGAGACAATCTTAATTTTTTAGCCATTGGAGCAAATTTTAATGGGTATCCAAATATTTTTTTTTACAATATCACGCTTGGCCCGGTATTGAATTATTCACTTGTTGATGATGGCGAATTTCCCGGATTATTATTTGATGATAGTAAAGGTTTTCCTCTCTTTTTTGAAATCAAAGGAGGGTTTCGCTTATTTCGTAAAGTTTCCTTTGGTATGGGGTACTTCGCATCTTCTAAAATTAAAGGCAACTATAGACAGTATGATGATCCGAGGGGTAGTAATACTTTAATTATTAATGAAGAGCGTAGGTCATCATTTTCAGGAATACAGTTTTTTGTTGGATTGACTATTTGAAATAACTAAATTTCCCTTTGTTGAAATCACGATATTACTTTTCGTAGGTTGCTAATAATTTTTGCAATACTTTTTTCTTCAAAAAAATAGACTAAGCGCAAAACGAAATTTAAAATTCGAGAAGGAGGATTTTGAATGATTTTATTGAAACCAGCGACGGTGTTATCTGTCTTTTCAATCAAAAATTTTTCAGCCTTTTCATTATACTCAAGTGCAGCAATTCCATTGGCAAACTTCCAAGCAAATTTGAGGGCGTTGCTTAATGTAACTGACTCCATCG
>CAYGRM010000274.1:0-9286 GCA_964352225.1 uncultured Saprospiraceae bacterium
ATCCATTTATCTACATCAAAGGTCAAACAGGATTTGTTTGATTAAAGAGTTAAATACGTTTAGAAAGATTCTAGTTTTTGTTAATATTATTCAATTTTGAATTTTGTCCTTTAAGTTCATAATTGATATTTTTTGGTTCAATATGAATTTATGTGTTTGGGCTTTAAGAACTTTAGCATTTTCACAATGCTTCCCGCAAAGTTCTCAAAGCCCGACCCCTAATTGATATTTTATTTTCAACTGTTGATTCTTTTTTTTAGAAACCAAAACTAAAACTTACTCCTAGGAAGAATTTTGATCGGTCACCACCTAGCCCTTAGAGATAATAAAAATGAGTGGAAACAGAAATTCCTTTATTTTCTCTTTTAGTAAAAAGGATATTATAATAAAGTTGGGAATAATCATGTTTGAAAAATATTTAAAATTAAAATCCAAAACCGAAACTAATTGCAGGAAACGCATCTATAGAGTCGTCATCAAAAAAATCACCAAAATAAAAGTGTCCAGAGATGGAAACTCCCTTGGTAGGGTATCCTGTAAATGTTGCTCTAAATTTTATGTCGTCGAACTTTGTCATTGATTCTAATGTTTTAAAATCCTCAGTCTGAATGAGACCAAAACTTACACTTCCACGATTATTTGGCTTAAATCCTACTCCGTAGATATTCGCTACTTCAGGTCTTTCTAAATCAGAATTATATTGAAATAATTGTCCTAAAAATAAATAGGCCATATGTTTATTTTTTACACCAAAATTATATCCTAATCCAGTATTTAGTTCATAAATAGGACTAGATTTAAAGAAACCGATAGTGCCACCAACCACCAAACTAAATCGATTTGCAAATTTCACTTTTTCGTAACCATCGACCAGTTTACCTTTGGAATAAGAGTAGAAAAATTCATTACGAGGCGAATTAACTTTTTGTCGAAAATTTGCTCCTCTTTTTACTGTGGCGAAAGCACTTTTAATCATAGAGTTGTAGTTCCTTGTTTGAAGGTCTTCCAATTCATTTACATAAAAAGTTACTTGTAAATTTTCTGTCAATAAATGAACTGTACTCTGATTATGAGCTTTGACCATTTCGCCATTTTCAACTTGGTATTTTACAATTCCTTTTACCTCTTCAACTTTTAAACTTTGATTTTTTACATATGCAATGGTGAAAATATCATATCTAGGAACTTGATTGATGACAGAACTTAGGTTGGTTTTAAAATCCGAAATCAAATCGTAAATGTCTGCTGAATGTTTAAGTTTTTGAATATCAGAAGTGGCAATTTTGATATATAATTCATCTTGATTAAATATGCTTAATGTATCACCTAAGACGTTTTGATCATTAGCATAAATGTTGGAATATGCCTTATCAACATAAGGATCCAAGAATTGATATTGAGCATTAGAATTGGGCATGAGTATTCCAGCCCACAGAATGACTGTAGTGATTAAATATTTCATTTTATATTATTTTAATTTTTAATAGGAATCTTAATTAAACTACTGTTGGTCTTGGTAGTTTTTTTAGCTACTTCATTTTCATTAATCAGAATAAGTTTATTTTGTTGAGTCGGTTTCATTAATGGTTTTTTCCCAAATACAAATTCGACTTTAGAAGGTGTTTTGGGAGTTGGTTGTTTTTTAGGTATTTGCTCTTTTTTATTTTTCAACTCAGTCATTTTAAAAGGTACTTTGACTGGAACCTCAATGAATACTGTATCTTTGACCACTTGTACTAATTGCTTGGGAGAAATATTTTGATTGATAAAAATGGTATCACGTACCAAAACTATTTTCTCAATAACCTCCTTTTGAATAGTTGGAACAACTGAATTTCCGGTTATTCTATTTGATTCATTGGAGTTTACCTTTTCAATTTTATTCGTAATGGCGTTATTATTATAAGTAAGTTCAAGAGAGGTTAATTTATCTTTTACCTTCTCATAATTATTTTGAAGTTGTGTATAAGCTTGTTTTTTATGATTTATTTTTTTGGAAAAAAACCAAGCTGTTCCTCCCCAAAGTAAAAACATAATAACGGCGGCGATTTTCCAAAAATGAAAATTACGCTTTCGACTAGGCACATCAAGTTCATTCCAAATATCAACTTTGGAAACTCTCTCTTGATCGGTTAATCCAGTATTATCTTCTTTGATAATTTTTCTGAATAATTCATCCATTTCATTATGTTCCATATTCTTTTCCTTTATTAAGTTCTTGGACAATGAATTTTCTAGCTTTGAGCAATTGTGATTTTGAAGTATTCCTACTGATATTTAAAATTTCAGCAATTTCACTATGACTATATTCGTCAATCGCATAAAGGTTAAAAACCGTTCGATAGCCTTTGGGCATTCGCTCTAAAATCTTATTGACCTGTTCAATATCCAAGGATTGATTTTCAAAAATGACTGGCTCTTTGGTAATGATTTCCTCTTTATAAGATATTGGTCTTATTTTTTTGATAGCCTTAATACTTTCATTTATAGTAATCGTATTCATCCATTTTTGTAGACTACCTTGCCCTCGATATTCAAATTGAGCAATACTTTTTAATGCCTTATTGAATACAATAATTACCACATCTTCCGTTTCGTGATGATCCACCATATACCTTTTAGCTAAGCGAAAAACCGATTTGTAATAGGTCTCAAAAAATATCTTTTGAGCCTTTCGATTTTGATTTTTACATTCTTGTATTAAAAGCTTTTCATCCATTGTCTAAAATGGTAATAGATTACGTTTATTATTATGAACCTTAGAAAATTAGTTTTGGGTGTCTGAGTTTTATTTTTTTTAGGAAAAAATAATATGGAATTATAATAAGTAGGACAGCTTAAGAGAACTTTGATTTAAATTTACATAAGTATGAGGAAAAAATTAATTCTTTGGATTTTACTTTTTTGTAATTTTTTGGGTTTTTCTCAAAATGAAAATATTAAAAGGATAGTTTATTATATCCCTGGACAGGGGGCTGATCATCGTCTTTTTAATAATATTGATTTAGGAGAAAATTATGAAGTGCGTTTTGTGAAATATAAAACTCCAAGCAGAGGAGAAAGAATGGAAGCTTATGCACGAAGGTTGGCCACTCAAATTGACACTACTGAATCTTTTATTTTGATAGGAACTTCATTGGGAGGAATGTTGGCTACAGAGATGAATGATTTTTTAAACCCTGAAAAGACTATCATTATTTCTAGTGCAAAATGTCGCAAAGAATTGCCTCAACGGTATCGTTTTCAGCGGGTGATACCTTTGCATAAACTTGTTCCAAAAGGTATGATGAAATGGGGCGCAAAATTAATGCAGCCCATCGTTGAACCAGATCGAAATATAGAAAAGGAAACTTTTAAAAGTATGTTGGAGGATAAAGATAAACGATTTATGAAACGTTCCGTCAATATGATCATCAATTGGAAACGAGAAAGTTATAATAAGAAAATAATTCATATACATGGAGATAAAGACAACACACTTCCAATCAAAAAAGTGAAGTATGATTATTTAATTAAAGATGGATCTCACATGATGACCTTGACTAGAGGAGAAGAATTGAGTGAGCTATTAAAGCAGATTTTGCTGGAAGATGAATATCTCTGATGGAACACGGATGCCGCGGATTAGGCGGATTTTAGCGGATTTGACGAGAGCAAAATAGAGGGGAGATCTGGGTTAATTCGCTTGCTCCGCGGCATCTGCGTTCCATCAAAATCCTAAGAACAATACTTCCGAACCTGTTCCCTCGCTAACTTATCGACTACTCGATTGTAATTTATTTTATTCGTAGCCTTTTGGTGGGCTTTTATTTTTGTAAAAATAAGTGGAAGTGTTTCGATCTTTGTAATTAGCCTTTTTACCAATTCAACATTTCGGATTGGAGTATTTTTTTTGGTTAAAAAATTATTAGCTTTTAGTTTTTCTTTTCTTTCTAAAATTCTTACCACATATTGACTATCCGAAATGATTTCTATTTTTGTAAATGTATTGTTATTTTCTTTTTCCAAAAAGTCTAAAGCTTCCAGAACTGCTAAAATTTCCATCGCGTTGTGCGTCGTATCTTTTTCAAAACCTGTCAATTCTATTTTTTCTTTTTTCCAAAAAATAATAGCAGCCCAACCTCCCACTCTTTGTTGAGTATGACAACTTCCGTCCGTATAAATTTGAATCTGCATTTTTGATGGATATTTTAAAGCGATTTTTTATCTTGCTCAAAACTAATTTAAATTATGGAAAAGAAAATCAACAGAAGGAATTTTATTACAACTTCAGCTTTGGCGGGAGCAGGTTTAAGCTTACCTATTAGTGCTTCAGGCGAAGCGCCAAGTTTTTTGCAAAGAAAGGATGACCGGAAGGTGAATATTGGAGTTATCGGACTAGGAGAGAGAGGTACAGGCTTGACGGGATTATTATTGAGGAGGGATGATTGTAATGTAGTGGCGTTATGTGATATTCATGCGCCTTCTTTGCAACGCGCAAAAGATATGGTCGTCAAAGCTGGTCAAAAAGCACCTAAAAGCATTGGGGATGGGGAAGAGGCTTTTCATAAAATGTTAGAACTTTCAGATGTTGATGCAGTATTGATTGCGACACCCTGGACGTGGCATGTTCCGATGGCGGTCGCTGCCATGCGTGCTGGGAAATTTGCAGCAACAGAAGTTTGTGGAGCAACAGATATTCAAGAATGTTGGGACTTGGTCAATGCTTATGAGGAAACAGGAGTACCCTGTATGTTTTTGGAAAATGTATGTTACAGACGTGATGTGATGGCGATTTTGAATATGGTTCGGAAAGGAATGTTTGGTGAAATGATTCATCTTGAAGGTGGCTATCAGCATGACTTACGACATGTGAAATTTAATGATGGAAAAACACCCTACGGTTCTGGCGTTGAGTTTGGAGAAACAGGTTTTAGTGAATCTAAGTGGAGAACGAATCATTCCGTTTATCGAGATGGAGATTTATATCCAACACATGGAATTGGACCAGTTGCGATGTACACTAATATTAATAGAGGGAATCGGTTTATGCATTTGACATCGACATCTTCCAAAGCAAGAGGTTTACATAATTATGTGGTCGATCATCCAAAAGGTGGTAAGGATCATCCGAATGCGAAAGTTGAATTTAAACTGGGAGATGTGACTACGACGGTGATTAAAACTTTTAACGGTGAAACAATTATTTTGAGTCATGATACTAATTTGCCTCGACCATACTCGTTAGGATTTAGAGTGCAAGGGACGAAAGGAATTTGGATGGCGGTCAATAAATCTTTGTATCTCGAAGGAGTGAGTCCAGATGCTCATCGTTGGGAAGATGCTAAACCTTATTTAGAAAAATATGATCACCCTCTTTGGAAAAAGTTTGAAAAACAAGCTGCAGGAGCTGGGCATGGGGGAATGGATTTTTTCGTCATCAATGACTTTGTCGAATCTGTGAAAAATAAAAAGAATCCACCGATAGATGTTTATGATGCAGCTGCATGGATGGCAATTACTTGCTTGTCAGAGCAAAGTATTGCAACGGGAAGTCAGCCGATGAATTTTCCAGATTTTACGAGAGGGAAGTGGATGAAACGGAAGCCTGATTTCAGTTTAGAGTAGGTAGTTTTCAGTAGGCAGTTGAGCAACTGCCTACTGAAAGCTGTGATATTAAACTAGTTAAAAATTATAATCTGCTCGAAGCGTAAAACTTCTCGGTGCTTGCAAAGTTCCTGGACGAACCATGTACTCAATATTTAAAATATTACTTGAAATAAGCGCAAGTTTAAAACGTTTCGTAACATTATAAATAAATCTTGCATCGACTAAAGTGTATCCTTTATTATTTTTTTCTCGATACTCGCCAATGCCTGAAAAGATATTCAATACTTCATCAATGGCTTCTATTTTACTGTTAAAGATGACTCCCGCTCCAATCTTGAATTTTTTAAATTCAGCTTCTCCGTCTAGTTTTAGGGAATGCCTATTTCGGTATTTTAAAATATTAGAATCTTCACTTGATTTATCTTTAATCTCGTCTGTAAATTCTTGATATCTTGGATCTAAGATTGTATAACCTGCTAATAAATAGGCAGTTACGTCACCGATTTTTCCAAATCCATTGATACTTAAGTCAATTCCTCTAATCCTTGTATCACCAATGTTTTGTGATTGAAATCTAATTCCACCAACAGGAGCTACTTGAAATTCCATCATATTTTGATACTCCGACCAGAAGGCTGCGACATCAAAGAATCCATTTAAACCACCTAATTTGAAACCTTGTTTTATACCAATTTCAGTTGACCAACCTGTTTCAGATTCCAAACTTGGATTAGGAATAACATTAATACCACCAGCATCGGTTGCAATGAATTGTTCGGCAATAGTAGGGTAGCGGTATCCTTGTCCCCAAGAAGCTCGGAGATAAGTTGCTACTCCTAATTGATAATTAGCACCAAGTCGAAAAACTGGTTTTCCCTCTGAAATTTTTCCATTAGGAATAGTATCTGTAAAGAGTGGGGTAGACTGTCCCGGCGGAGTGTAAGTAACGAACTCAGGACTATTCGTAATGTTTTGTTCGTAACGAGCTCCGAATGAAATATTTAATTTATCAAAAAACTTTTTATCCAACTGAAGATAGGTTGCAAAATTTTGACTTCGATAAGTAGTGTCTCCATATAATTCGGCTTCAATAAAAGTTGAAGTAGAAACAGCACCTGCTGATAATACTAAACCTTTTTCATCCCACTTTTTTTGAAATTGGTACTCACCGTAATAGAGTTGAGAGGTATTTGATCGGTTATCATTATTCTTATTATTTATGCTATAAATTCGACCGGTGAAGCGGTGACGATTACCAGATTTATCAAAATAATTGACAAATGGATCTATCGTAAATCGGAATCGATCTGAAATACTTAAAAGGTTATTACCAATTCCTCCAGCTTGATAAGCACCTTCTTCGCCATTTTTCCAAAGGAAAAAACTGGAACTTTTTCCAGGGTTAAAATTAGAATTAAAGCCAATCGTCAAGTTGTCATTTATTCGATAGCGTGTTCCGACATTAATCCTTCCATATCTTGAATAAGTATCTTGTTTGAAACTGGATCGGTTAAAATAATAACCACCTAAGACTAAATCTAATTTTTTAAATTTTTGGCGATGAGCAAAACTTGCCCCAAATTCATGTGGTTGATCTGTAAAATTATTAGACTCTTTGCGGTAAGTGGAATCTTCCAAATTAAAAGAAATACTATCCCACCAGATTTTTCTAATATCTTTTGGATCATCATACATCGTATAAAAAGTGGAAAACTTCGTAACTGGTTTCGAGGTAGCATAAGCAGTTCGAACATTAATAATTCCATTCAAAGCTGACGAACCATACAAGGCAGAAGCTGCTCCTTTGACAACCTCTATCTGTGCAATATTTTCGACTGGAATATCATCCCATTGTGCTAATCCTGCATCTGCCTGCAAAGCAGGAATATCATCTAATAGTAAAAGTACTCGACTTCCAGCACCATAAGACCATCCCGATCCACCCCGAATATTTGGTTGATTATCTACCATAGTAACACCAGGTATTTTATCTAATAACTCATCGACGGAGGTACTATTGGTACTTTCTAACAAACGAGGTTTGAGGACTTCGAGGGAAATAGTAGTTTCAGCTAATGGTTTTTCATATTTTCCACTAGTGATCGTAGCCGTTTGCAATAGATTGGTTTCTACTCCTATATCGATATTTAGTATTCGTGTTTCTCCAGCAGTAAGTGTTACTTTTTTAGTAATTGTTTGGAAACCGACATAACTGAAGGTGATAATATTTTTTCCAGCAGGTAGTGTTATTTCATAATTTCCATCCAAATCAGAGGTGACTCCATTGTTATTGGCATCGGTAATCGTGGCACCGATCAGCGGTTCATTTTCTTCTTGATCCATAATGACACCTTTGAGGGTGGCCATTTGGGAAAAGGCATTGGAGGAAAAAAGAATCAATAATGTGCTGATTATCAGCGATTTGTAAAGGTTGTAATGCATGTTAAGAAAGGTTTGTATAATAAAAAATTAGATAAACGCATGTTCATGCATAGGGTAGGACTTAGGTAATTTAAGAACAAATGTAGGAGAAAAAATGAATTGTAAAATGTTTTTTTTCAAAAAAATATTAACAACAATTTTTATATAGTTTTTTCTGAACTTTATTTTTTTGAAAAAAATTGTAGAAACACATCATAAAATTTTCTAACTTTGCGTTACTTAATTCAGAAATACCTACCTAACTTTACCTAAAAGAATTATTTTTAGGAATTCCTTATCTACAACAGTTCCAAGAGAGTGAATCAATGATAATTTCATTGGTGCGCAATTTTATTTATTCATATTTATTTAAAAATCTTTAAACTATTCACATGAAGAAATTATTACTACTTAGTTTTTTTATCATCATCGGATTAAATCTGACTAATGCACAATGGGGATTTTGTGAACCAGATTTGATATACCAAGATTCTTCCTTTGGAGTTTACCCACCGCCATTGAGTGCAAATAATCCTGATGGAGGAATTACAGAAAAGGCTTGTGTTAACTCTGATTTCTTTTTCGTTTTGACGGTTAAGATTCCAGATATGATCGCGACCACAGTTTTGAATATTGAAGTAGATTCTATAATCATTGAGACACAAGGAGCAATTCTCAACTTGCCAGCAGGAATGACCTACGCGATGAACCCTGAGGGAGGTATTTTTACTCCTGAAGATACATTAGCATGTATCACTCTTTTTGGAACTCCGACAATAGCTGGAACATATGATTTGAAAATTGTAATGACTGTTTACAGTCAAGACTTAGCGATCTTCGGTGGTTCTCAAACTTTTGAATTACCAAGTAATTTGATTCCGGGAGCAGAAGGAAACTACTTTTTGGAAGTACTACCAAATGGAGATCCTAGTTGTTTCGTTGATACGGATGATCTATTAGCGGAGTCATTTTCTATTCGGAATTTACCTAATCCATTTAGCGATTTTACTAATATTGAAATTGTAGCTGAATACTCAGATCAATTAACTTTTAGAGTTTTCGATTTAATTGGAAATGAAATTCACCGAGAAGTTATTGCGGTAAATGAAGGCATTAATAATCATGAATTTGATGGAAGCCGATTGGCTAATGGAATTTACATGTACACAGTTGAGAAAGATGGCGCTCTCGTTTCTGAGAAGATGATCATTCAAAAGTAGGCGCTAGGAGTGAGGTTGTTTTTTCAAAGATAAAATATAGCCTCACTCCTAACATC
>CAYGRM010000275.1:0-9270 GCA_964352225.1 uncultured Saprospiraceae bacterium
ATTTTCATTTTAATTTCCATTACTTTTGCACCTTTATTTTAGAATCATTTTAACATCGAAAAAATCCTCATATGAATTTACATGAATATCAAGGAAAAGAATTATTAAAAAGTTACGGTATCGAAATCCAAGAAGGAATCGTCGCTGAATCCGTAGATGACGCAGTTGCTGCTTACAATAAAATCGCAGCAGAAACTGGAACTAAGTTCGCCGTGGTTAAGGCTCAAATTCACGCTGGTGGACGTGGAAAAGGTGGCGGAGTGAAGGTAGTTAAGAGCATGGAAGACGCTAAAGAAACTGCTGGAAGTATTTTAGGTATGATGTTAAAAACCCCTCAAACTCCAGGTGGTTTGGATGGTGAAGGAAAATTGGTGCGAAAAGTTTTGATTGCAGAAGATGCTTATCGACCTAACTTTGATGAGTGTAAAGAATTTTATATTTCCATTTTATTTGATAGAGGTTCTCGAAAAAATGTCATTATTTATTCGACTGAAGGTGGAATGGATATCGAAGCTGTGGCTGAAGAAACTCCGGAGTTAGTACATAAAGAATTTATTCACCCAACTCTAGGCTTGCAAGGATATCAGTTGCGGAAAGTAGCTTTTAACTTAGGTTTGAGTGGATTGGCTTTCAAAAATATGACTAAGTTCATCGCTAATTTATACAAAGCGTTTTTGGGATCAGACTCTTCTATGTTTGAAATTAATCCTTGCATTAAAACTGCAGATGATCGAATCGTAGCGGTTGATTGCAAAGTAGCTTTGGATGAAAATGCCTTATATAGACACAAAGATTTAGCGGCATTAAGAGATACCGACGAGGAAGATCCAACTGAGGTTGAAGCTAAAGCTTTTGGCTTAAACTATGTTAATTTGGATGGAAACGTAGGTTGTATGGTAAACGGTGCTGGATTAGCTATGGCAACCATGGATATCATTAAATTGTCTGGTGGAGAGCCTGCTAACTTCTTGGATGTAGGAGGTACAGCAGATGCAGAAAGAGTAGAGCAAGCTTTTAGAATTATCTTAAAAGATCCTAAAGTTAAAGCGATCTTAATTAATATTTTTGGAGGTATCGTTCGATGTGACCGAGTGGCGCAAGGAGTAGTAGATGCATACAAAAATATGGGTAATATCAATGTTCCAATCATTGTTCGATTACAAGGAACCAATGCTGATATTGCTAAAACGATTATTGATGAATCAGGATTGGAAGTTCACTCTGCTATTTTATTACAAGAAGCTGCTGACTTAGTGAAAAAAGTAATATCATAATAACGATGAATGAATAGCGGTTAACTGATAATTTTATAGTTTGAGTTAACTTGTTGATCAATTAAAAATATAAAACCTCTTTCCTGAAAATGGGAAGAGGTTTTTCATTTTATATCTGACAAAAAAAAACTCGTTTCATTCAAAATGAAACGAGTTTTTTTTGTCAGATTAACTATTCACAGTTAATCATTATTTAAATGGGTTACTCCATTTTACATTAGTGATGAATTCTTCATCAGTCAATGTTTTGAGGTATGCCACCAAAGCTTGTTTTTCAGTTTCAGTCAAATTCAATTTCTTAGGTTCTCCATTTCCATTAGTCAATCTCCAATCCAAATTTGGGTGAGGTTGTACGCCATCATTATAATGATCAACTACTTCTTCCAAAGTTTCAAATTGGCCATTATGCATAAATGGTCCAGTTAAGGCAACATTTCTCAATGAAGGAATTCTGAATCTACCATTACCTGCACCTTCATCTTCATAATTCATAGCTAAACCAATATTTGCTTCACTTCCATAATAGAAATTCACATTTCTGTGGCAGTTATCACACCCATTATCTGCTGATTCGAAAAGATCTTTTCCCATTTTCTCCATCGCTGTAAAATTAGCCCAATCATTATTATAACCTTGATCAAATTTTGATTGTGAACATTTCATGGAACGTAGAAATTGAGCTAATGCTCGAGAGATTTTTTCATGGGTAACTTCTGTTGAGCCAAATGCTTTTTCGAAAAGGGCAGGGTAGTAGTCTACCTTTGAAATTTTTGTGGCTAAGTGGTTTAAGTTTTCCAATCCCATTTCTAAGTGGTTACCAATTGGTTGTAAAACTTGCTCTTCTAAAGAAATATTTTGCCCAGTCCAAGTCAAAGTAGCTGCAAACCTTGGGTTCACAAGCGACAAAGTATTACGAGTGGATAAGTTACCTTCAAATCCAGGACTGAATTTTTTACCATCACTAAATGCTTTTGATTGAATATGACAAGTTCCACAAGAAACGGTATTATTCAAAGATAGCTTAGTGTCATAAAATAATACTCTACCAAGGGTAGCTCCCGCATCTGTGATTTGATTGTCGGTTGGCTCATTATCAAACGAAGCGATACTATTAAAATGGTCAGGAAAATCAGTATCAGAATAGTCAAATTCTGTGGCTGGAAGGTCGAGTTCAGGTGCTTGATAAGCTACATCAGTTCCATTTTTTTGGCAACTAACGAATAGTATTCCTGAAAAGCCTAAAAGCAAAAGGAAAAAGAGGATTTTTTTCATAGCTGAAAAGGTTTTTATTGAGTTAAAAATATTTTTTACAATATCATGATAATTCTTTCCAAAACAAAGTAATCATTAGGTTTTAACGTAATGTATATTTCTTTGTTTTGGGTTTATTTAGACGTTAAAATCGATAATGAACGAACAATGCAAGTGGTGGTCGAAAATTTACATTTATTATATCTGGATTATCGCGATATTCATTATTTGTTGAACCGTCCTGTTCTGATTTATCTTTAGAGTAGGTCTGGAAAGCTTCTAAACTGAACTCCGTGGAAATGAAAATATGATCATTAAAGTGATATTGAACCCCTATTGGAATTCCAAAACCAATGCTATTTTCTTGGTGAAAATAGGTGAATATAAATTCTTGTAAATTCATTCCTCCTCCAAAGAAAAAATCATTTCTCGTCTGCTCTTGTAATTCTCTTCTGAAAATCCAATCCCAACCTAAACTTAACTTTATCTTTTTCCTATCCACAATATTTTTTTGAATACCAAAGTGAAAGGAATAAAATCGGAATTCATCTTCTTCAATGAGTAGTGGTGAAAAATTTGAAAAAGTAGAATCCTTTCTTGAGAACTGATCAAAACCCAAACCTATTCTAATCGCTAATTTTTCTGAAACAAAATGTCGATAAGTCAAAACCGATAATTGATCTGGAAATGGATTGATTATTTCGTCATTGACTTTTTTAAAAACAACTTTATTTAAAATAGCATTCACATTGAGTCCCAAATCATTTCGAAGGTTGGACGCCTCTTTTTGGGAAAATAATGTTGAACTCAACATCATCAACAATAATATGTGAATTATTTTTGTCAACTGTTTTTTGTTTTTTAAAATCGAAAATTAATTAGTAAAATAATAGGCTGCTGCATGGTGAATGAAAATTTTTCAGCGTCTCGTTGCAAAGTATTAAAATCTCCAAATATTATTGGCTGAGAAGA
This sequence comes from uncultured Saprospiraceae bacterium, assembly GCA_964352225.1. GTDB lineage: Bacteria > Bacteroidota > Bacteroidia > Chitinophagales > Saprospiraceae > CAJQQY01. The sequence goes on from CAYGRM010000275.1 coordinate 3,498, forward strand.
AAATGGACTATCCAAATCAAGATCAAACCACACATAAGATGCTATCAAACTTGTTTCCGTAGAAAAAGAAATTCTGGAATTTATTTCCCAACGAAAACCCAAGTGAGGAACAATCCCGATTTCCTTTTCCCGATTGATATGAGTATAATCTTGCTCAGGAGAAAAAGGAGTTTCATCCAATAAAATATAAGCCTTGTATTTTTGAAAAGAAAACAGCAAATCTGTTCCGAAATAAAATTTTACTTTGTTGGATAAATGATGATATTTTTGAAAACCAGTTCTCAGATAATATCCTTTTTTATACTGAGTTTGTTCACCTCCAAATCCAGAAACAAAGTCCTCGTCACTATTTTTATCAAAAAATTTCACCCCTATTTGCCAAGCATACTTTTTATTGAAATATCGACGGTAGGTCACAATAGATTCCACCGGAGCTTGATATCCTATTATGTTTTCCTCCATGTCCTTTGACAAAAGGAGATCATTGAAGAAAAAATTAATATTTGCACTCCATTCATTTTTTAATAAGTCGTTTTCATCCTGCGTAAAAGCAATGTTATAAAAACCAATAATAAAAAATAGAATGATGAATTGCTGTTTCATAGATTAAAATTCAACTACCAAAAGTAAAGCATTTGGAATAGTGATATTGCCACCAAAAGAAGTAAACCCTTGAGAAAAACTTGGTGGAAATGGCCCAGGAAAAATTATATCAAAATTAGATTCAAAAGAACTAGTCCGATAGAAAATATTAAAGGAAGCTTCGGTTTGTAAAAAGAGATGAGGTGTTAGCTGAAATTGGATGCCTAAAAGTGGAGCTACGCCATAAGATTTAGATTGATTATTAAAATTATTGTTGATACTATCATCAAATTTTGATGCAGAAAAATTCAAATCAATTCCAGTATTTATGTGCCATCTCTCAGATACCTTTTTTTGTTTTTCAAAACCCATTCTAATCCGCAATGAATTTTGAATAATTTTATCATCAGAATTGTCATCCGATATTTCTCTTCGAATATCTCCTCCAATACCAAATCGAAATGCACGGCTATTTTTAATACTTTTCAAAATGAAAACATAAGGAGCATTCAAAAGGTCATTGGCATTCGAATTAGGTCTAAGTAAACTTCTAAATAATGGACTGACATCAGTTCCGATCTGAGTGGTAAATGATTTATCTATGTTTTCAACTTCCTCACTTTGTCCCCACAAAATCACAGAAAGAAAAATCAAAAAAGTTAAAGCCCAAATCTTTTTCATTTCATTTTTAGTTTAATGGCCAATTAAAATCTCACAATAAAAAATAATGCCGTCGGCAATCCAAAGTTTAAGTCATTTCTACTGTTAGTATCATCTTTGTTAAAATCTGAATTGAGTGAAAAAGTCTCTTTCTGATTGATGATCGAATGCTTGTAATACAGACTTCCTTCAGTCATTAAACTGATATGGGAATTAATAAAAAATTGAATACCTAAAATTGGTCCACCTCCCACAGTTGTGCTTCTCGTTGATGTCTCTACTCGTTCAAAATTATCAGATACGGAAGAAATGTAGTCATTGCCAGCTATGATATCCATGCCGGAGTAAAAAGCCCATCTTTCAGTTATTTTTTTATTCCATTCATAACCAAATCGAAGATCAAAACGATTGTTATTAGTAGTTCGATTTCCATTACCATCGGTATCTTCATCAATTTGACTAAAACTTCCTCCGAGTCCAAATCGCAGCGCTTTACCTCCGAAATGGTATTTATAAGAAACCATGTAATCACCAATTGAAGCATCATTACTATTAAGACTTATAAATTCATTGATGAATGAAGTGGCGTTGATTCCGACTTCACTATATTTTTCTTGATTATGGTCTTCATGATTTTCACCAGCAATATCTTGAGCCAGAATGGCTGGAGAAAAAATTAAAGTCAAAGAAAAGATTAAAAGGAGAATAGGCTTTTTCATACTTGGTATTTCAGCTTTATGTTTTAAATAAATAGAAGGTTTATTAAATCTCTTGTCAACACTAATGTAATTATTAAATCAACTTTATTTACCCATTTAACATTATTTAATGGTTGTAATAACTGCCTTCAATTTTTAAGACTAAATAAACATAGGAAATGGTTGGGTTTAACTTTGAATTAAAACTTTCATTTTCTAAGTTTGCGGAATGAAATCGTACTCCTTATATGAGTTGAATGAACACCTGAGAAGGGTGGTAGCGCTGAATGTCCAAGACGCCTTATGGGTGCGCTGTGAGATTGCTCAATTGAATGAGTCAAGAGGTCATTACTTTATGGAATTGGTGGAAAAGGAGGAAACGATTACCGCCAAAGCGAGTGCTATTTTATGGATGCGATCCTACAATAAATTATTGAGAGAACATGGTCGCGGAATCCGTAAAGTACTCAAAGAAGGCATGGAAGTTATGCTAAAGCTAAAAGTGGAATTTCATGAGGTATATGGCATGCAATACTATGTAGAAGATATTGATGCGAGTTTTACTTTAGGAAAATTGGCTCTAAAAAAACAAGCGATTTTAGAGTTGTTTGAGCAGGAAGGTTTGTTGGGGAAAAATGCAGAAGTACCTTTGCCAATCGTCCTCCAAAGGATAGCGATTATTTCCTCTGAAAATGCAGCTGGATATCAAGATTATTTGAAGCAGTTAGAAGAGAACGTATTTGGTTATGTTGTTGATAGTCAGATGTTTGCAGCGGCTATGCAAGGAATAAATGTAGAGGAAGAAATCCTTTTTCAACTCAAAAGAATCAAAAAACAAAAGCACAAATTTGATGCAGTTGTGATCATTCGAGGTGGAGGTGCAAAGTTAGATTTAATGGCTTTTGACAATGAAAAAATTAGTCGTGTCGTGGCGGATTTTCCAATTCCAGTTTTGACTGGTATCGGTCATGATATTGATGAATCCATTTTAGATCGGGTGGCACATTCAAGTTTAAAAACACCAACTGCGGTAGCCGATTTCATCATCAATCATAATTTGTTTTTTGAAAATAAATTAATGCAAATGGGTGCTGAGTTGAGTTTTTTAGCTCAAGAAAAAATGCAGGAACAACAGTTTATCTTGCAAAATATTGAACAGAATTTGCAATGGCAAACCGAGACTTTGCTAAAAGATACTTTGCAACAAATTTCGCTTTTGGAAAATGAAATAACACAAAATGCAAAGTCATTTTTCCAAAAAGAAGATAAAAGAATATTGAATTTGGAAGCGATCTTTGAAGTTTTAGATCCTAAAAAAATATTAAGCCGAGGTTTTAGTTTGACATCCGTAGATGGGAAAATAATCAAGTCAACTAAAGACCTCAACCCTAAAAAAGAAATAGAAATCACTACTCAATTATCAGACGGAATCATTAAAAGTACAACTAAGAAAAAATCATAAATAATGACTTACGAATCAGCACTAAAAGAATTAAAAGAAGTAATCGAAGATCTACGTAATGAAATGGTAAGTGTCGATGACTTGACTGAAAAAGTGAAACGCGCCAAGGAGTTGATTGATTTCTGTAAAAATAAATTGAGGAATGTGGGGGAGGATTTGGATGGGCTTTTTTGATTTTTTTTGCCGCTGACTTTTTATGACAATTAAGACTTTTCGCTGAGTAGCATAATAAATCAGCAAAAAGTCATATTAGTCATAAAAAGTCTGCGGCAAAAAAACTACTCTATCCTAATAATCACAGGCACCGCACTCACCTCCATTTTGATTTTACCATTTTTAAATTCTGGTAACCTAACCAATTGTCCTTTTTCATTTTCTCCTTCTATTTTCCAAGAAGTCACCGGACGATATTTTGAAGCAAATTCAATTTTTGTAAATGTATTGTTATCACCATCGATAGGTCGCCACGCGGCAATATGAGTAACGGTTCCATCTGCATTTCCCAATTCATAAACCCAAGCCTCGTCGTCCTCTCGAATGACTTTTATAAAATGTTTATCGCCCAAATGATGTAAAAATGCTTGCCAAGCCACAAAGGCCTTTTTGATTTTAAAATCAGTCGTCAAAGAGCTCACCAACCCACTTCGAGTAAACAAAGAAGACTCTTTATTTTCATTGGCAAAGAAATACCAAGTGGCTCGATCCACTCCAGTTCTTGCCAACATCAATGCTCCTCGAACTGCATACAACGCCTGTGCTCGCTCAGAAACACATTCGCCATGAGTACAAGATTCTATTCCTCCCTCAGAATCCCAACCCCATTCTGAAACATAAATTGGCAACTTCGGCAAGTTATGATCTCGAAATCTAATCATGTTTAAAATCGCTCTCGTTCCATTGTAAGGATGCTCAGGATGAGTGGATATTTGCTTCCCATTTTCATTGTAAGACCAATGAGTCAAGTGGGTATTGATAGCATCGATATTATCTTTGATCTCAGGAGTAACTCTTGCGCCAATGTAATTTTTGAACTGACCTTCGTATTCATTTGCAGGAAATGCTGCTTGCAAGGCACAAGGCAAAACCGTAATTTTCGGATCAGCGTCTTTGATTCCTTTAGTCATTCCATTCAGGATTTTTTTGTAAAAATCTGCTTCGTAGTACCAAGGTTCATTTCCTGCTTCAATGGCATCGACCAGCCCATTTCCTGATGTTGGCCCAAAGTGTTGAGCGAAATTAAAACCAAATTTATAGGCTGATTCATAAGGCGAATCCCATTGATCTTTGGGAATATCTCGAAATTGAATGCTTGTTTGCAATTTCATTCCGCCTTCTGTCCAAGTTTTATATTCTCTGTCCCAGTCGAGCCACCAGTTGACTTCGGTTCCTTTTCCTTCCGCCATTTTGAAATAATCAGGAGGAGTATCTGGATCCAAAACATCCCAATTTAGAAAGTGATAATTTCGGGCATGACTTGATATTTGTTCAAATAAGTCCGCTCCTCGACCTGCTGGAACAAGGTCAGCATATTTCTCGAAACCCCAACCCCAAATTCCATTCACGCCAAGCATTTCACTAAAGGTATTTGGATTCATTTTTACCTCAGGCATCTTTCCATATGGCCCAAATTCATCGTACACATCAATTTCCCAAATAAAAACGGAGCTCCAATCTTTATCAATTAATCCATGTTCCACCTTGACAAAACGAGCAGGTTGAGCAGGGTCGATAATCGTAGTGACCGTTTGCAAAGCATTAGGATCAAGGTCTTTCACTTTCGTCCAATGATCGCCATCTTCACTAATTAAAAGCGCACTCGAGACTGCCGTTTGATCACCTGCCCAATGACGGGTTTCAATCCAACCAATATTTTGAATTTTTCCCAAATCGACCATGACCCATTCCTTTGGAGCTGATTCAAGCGCAGCAATTTCAAAAAGTTGAAAAGCTGTTTTTGACTTTATAACAATAGAATTACATTTTTCAACATTTGCTAAAAAACGAATGACTTGATAATCATTGGCCTTTTCATATTTCCCAATGATTTGTAACTGGTTATCTTTTTTGATAATAATTTCGATTGGCTGATTTACTCCTCCAGCTTTTAAAGCTATGGATTTTATATCCTGTGGTTTTGCAAAAAGAATTTCTAAAAATGCTTGCCCATTAGCAACTCCGATATTGGAAGTGGTAGAATTTGAATTTCCATCAGTTACATTTTTAGGGGAAGAAATTTTTGAGGCGTTATAGTTTTCCTTTTTTGAGAAATGATTCAAAAGAATATTTTGGTCTTTTCGAGCCATAAAATTAGTTGGGAAAGGAGCCTCACTTTGCCAATGAGTTTCTTTTTTTTCATCCAAAACCTTAAAGG
>CAYGRM010000276.1:0-9256 GCA_964352225.1 uncultured Saprospiraceae bacterium
GAACTGGAAATAGGAAGGAATCCATTTTTGAGGAAATTAATTTTGCAAAAGTTTTAAAAGCATTGCCAATCTGGGTAGCTAATTCTACGGACATCAACAAAGTGCTCCCTTTGCAAAAAGAACTTTTTGATGTGGTGGTAATTGACGAAGCCACGCAATGCGATATTGCGAGTTCGTTGCCTATTTTACAAAGAGGAAAATCTGCGGTCATCGTTGGTGATCCCAAACAATTGCGGCATATGTCATTTCTTTCTCAGGCAAAACAAAATCAATTGATTGAACAATTTGGAGTTGGCAATCGAGATGCAGAACAACTGGATTATCGAAATCAAAGTTTACTTGACATGGTTTCTGACTCGATCAAAAGTCAAAAGCAAGTGCATTTTTTGAATGAGCATTTTCGCAGCATGCCAGACATTATTCAGTTTAGTAACGCTCATTTTTATGATGGAAAATTAGATGTGATGACTGCTTGCCCTGCCACGCTTCTTCGCCAACATGCCTTTTTACATGCTTTAAATGGTCAACGATCAAAAACAGGTTACAATAAAAAAGAAGCAGATACTATCTTTGAAATGGTCAAAGCAATTATTGAAGATGAGAAAAATTTGCATGTAAGTCTTTGTCAAAGTATCGGTATCCTTTCTCCCTTTCGAGATCAAGTTGACTATTTGCAACGACGAGTTTTAAAGCTTTTTTCTGCGCAAGAAATGGAACGACATGATATTTTGATCGGAACACCTTACGTTTTTCAGGGCGAAGAAAAAGAAGCGATGTTTCTTTCCTTTGCCTTGGATGATGAAAGTCACCCTGCTGCTTTCAATTATCTAAATCGAGAAGATGTATTTAATGTGAGCATCACGAGAGCGCGTTCTTTGCAACATATTTTCATTTCTTTTTCATCTGAAAAAATTAAAAATGATACTTTGCTTGCAAGATTTATTTATAGATTAGAAAACAACAACGGTAAGGCTCCAACATATTTAAAGCAAAAGAAAGTTGATACATTTTTGGAGGAAGTAATCGAAAGTATTCGTTTATTTGGGATTGAAGAGTGGCATGTAGCCTTTCCAATCGCAGGAACAGAAATAGACCTTGTGGTAGTCCATGAAGGGAAAACTTTTTGTATTGACTTAATTGGATTTCCTGGAGAATTTGAAAGAGCATTACCAATTGAAAGATGGAGAATGTTGGAGCGAGTAGGATTAACTACATTTACCTTACCATTTAGCGCATGGTATTTTGATCAGGAAAAATGTATAGCTGCACTTCGAGATTTTTTAAAATAAATTTATTTTAAAAAGATTGAACGCAGATAGTCAAATAAAGAACACCTTTTACAAAAGAAAATTAAAATATAACATGACCATTTTTGCAAACATCGTCGATATTCCTAATCGCCAAATCTATTTTGGCGAAGTAATTATTGAAAATGGAAAAATAAAAAGCATCGAAAAAAAAGAAGGGACAAGTGATTTATTTCTCCTTCCAGGATTTGTAGATGCGCATGTGCATATCGAAAGTTCGATGTTGGTACCTTCTGAGTTTGCAAGAATGGCAGTTACTCATGGAACGGTTGCGACAGTTTCTGACCCACATGAGATTGCGAATGTGATGGGAATCGAAGGTGTTTATTTTATGATAAAAAATGGAAAACAAGTTCCGCTCAAATTTAACTTTGGTGCACCGTCATGCGTACCAGCAACAAGTTTTGAAACAGCAGGCGCAGTCATCGGGGTAGACGGCATCGAAGAAATGATGCAAAATCCAGACATCAAATATTTGGCAGAGATGATGAATTATCCGGGTGTTCTTTTCGATGATGCAGAGGTAATGGCAAAAATTGCAATAGCAAAAAAATATGGAAAACCAATCGATGGTCATGCCCCAGGTTTGATGGGAGAAGATGCGAAAAAATATATTTCTGCAGGAATTTCGACTGACCATGAGTGTTTTACTTACGAAGAAGCTTTGGGTAAATTAGAAATGGGCATGAAGATTTTGATTCGAGAAGGAAGTGCTGCAAAGAACTTCGAAGCTTTGATTGGCCTGTTGCCAAAGTATGCTGATCGGATGATGTTTTGTTCTGATGATAAGCATCCTGACGATTTGATCGAAGGACATATTAATCAATTGGCAGCAAGAGCGGTGGCAAAAGGTTGTGATGTTTTTGATGTATTGCAAGCTGCTTGTATCAATCCTGTGGAACATTATAATTTGGATGTTGGGCAAATGAACGTTGGCGATGCTGCTGATTTTATTTTGGTTCATGACCTCGAAAATTTTAGAGTAAAAGCGACTTACATCAATGGTGAATTAGTTGCTGAAGATGGAAAAAGTTTTATCCAACCAGTCAAAACAGAAATTATTAATAATTTTTTCACAGAAAAAAAATCACCCAGAGAGTTTCAACTAGAAGCAAAGTCAGATCAAATTCAAGTCATCAAAGCTATTGATGGAGAAATCGTAACGGAAAGTTTTTTTGCGAAAACCAAAACTAAAAATGGTTTCGCCATTTCTGATTTGGAAAATGATAATCTGAAAATGACAGTCGTCAACCGTTATCAAAGTGTAAGTCCAGCAATGGCATTTATCAATAATTTTAATTTGAAAAAAGGAGCAATTGCTTCTTGCGTCGGTCACGATTCACACAATATCATTGCCGTCGGAATTGATGATGAATCACTTTGTCGAGCAGTTAATTTGATTATTGAAAATCAAGGTGGAATTTCAGCAGTAAGTGCAGAAGAAGAAAAAGTATTGCCTTTGCCGATTGCAGGAATTATGACGAATGCTGATGGATATGAAACAGCACGCGCCTATTCTGAAATTGATTCTTTTGTGAAAAATAATTTAGGATGCACCTTGACCGCACCTTTTATGACTTTATCATTTATGGCACTTTTGGTGATTCCGCAATTAAAATTGAGTGATAAAGGTTTGTTTGATGGAAAGGAATTCAAATTCACTCAGGTTTTTTTCCCAAAAAAGATCTAAATTGAATTTTATTTCTCTCCAAAAATTCCCTTTCAACCTCCATTAGTGATTTTATGTGACCTCCACTACCTCTTCATGTAGAAGAAATCCCTCATATGTTTTTCATAAAAAGTATTCCTAATGTATTGGTATTTAACTTTAACTAATACGTTGAAAATCAATGTGTTTTGGATGAAAAATATTTTTTAATGGAATCGCCTTTTTAACGGTTTTTGGTCAGGTTTTTGTAAGTAATTTGTGACAAACACGAAGAGTTCGATTATAATCCCAAATGTAAACGTATACTTTTCTAAACCGATTTTTAAGAACACTATTGAACAACATAATGAGAAAAACAAACACAGAATTCGTAAGAAAAAATTATTTTTTTCTAGCACTCATCATTGGAGTGTTAGCTTTTTCCTCTTGTCGAAAAGAAGACGTTCCCGCACCGAGCACATTTACCAAAGAAAAAAGAGAAATGTTGGGCGATCAAATGAGAATTGCCATTGCAGCAGATCCAGTCAATTTTCCAGTTTTGTCTTACAGCTCACCGACTGATTCCACTTATTGGTATATTCAAAAATTATATAACCAAGCTCATAATATTTTGAAAATTGATGGGCAATCTCCATCTAATGATCGTTGGGATCGAAATCGAGAATGGCAAGTAGCAATTCTTGATTTAGATGATGTCAAAACGGCTTTCACGACTCCAGGAGGTCATTTGTATCTTTCTACGGGCTTATTGAAATCCTTAGAAAAAGAGTATGAGTTGTATTACATTTTGACATTTGAAGCGACTTTGATGCATAAAAAATATTTGTTGAATCGATTGATCAATGAATTTAATACGACAACGTTAAATAATTTTGTTCAAGGAATTCCACCACCACCTGGCTCACCAACCTTGAAAGATGTGGCGAATATGTTAGGTGAGCTTAAGTTTGATGAAGCTATGACAAGTGAAATGGACGAAATGGCTGTTTCATTGATTTGCCAAACTTCCATCTTTGATAGAACTGGAATTATTTCGATAATGGATCACTTGGATGAGGTAGATACCAAATGGATGCAAACTAGGAGATCTTATGATTACCGAAATCAAGTGGATTACATCCTCAATCTTCCAGTTACCTCTGGTGATGATTGTGGAAATTTTAAATCCAATGGAGGCTATCAGAAATATGTTTTAGATCGATTATAAAAAAGAACAAAACTAAAAAAGAGCGGCAGTAACTAAATGAATTTAGTTACTGCTTTTTTCGTTTTATGGGGAAAATTCAAAATCTTTTTATTCATAAGAAAAGTCGGGCATTTGACGCGAAACAAAGCGGTAGATATTAGCGTTACATATCTGGCATTTTTTTAATAAATTTGCGACATCTTAGAAATCTAGTTGTCCTTGGATTTTAATGAGGACTTTTTAAAAAAAATATAAAAACGATAATGACAGAAACACAATATAAAACTGATGTAGAAGCAGTAGATGCGTTAGCGAGTTCTTACAAAGCACTTTCTTCCGAAATCGGAAAAGTAATTATTGGGCAAGAAGATGTAGTCAAAGCGGTGATCATTTCTTTATTTAGTAATGGGCATAGTTTGTTGGTAGGAGTTCCAGGTTTGGCAAAAACGTTATTGGTGAGTACCATTTCAGAAGTGTTAGATTTGAGTTTTAAACGAATTCAATTTACGCCCGATTTGATGCCTTCAGATATTACAGGTTCAGAGATCTTGGATGAAGATCGTCATTTTAAATTTTATGAAGGACCATTGTTTGCTAATATTGTATTAGCTGATGAGATTAACCGTACTCCTCCAAAAACTCAAGCAGCACTTTTAGAGGCGATGCAAGAGCGATCGGTAACCGTAAATGGAGTTCGGCATAAATTACCTTCACCATTTTTTGTTTTAGCTACGCAAAATCCAATTGAACAAGAAGGAACTTATCCATTGCCTGAGGCGCAGTTAGATAGATTTATGTTCAATATTACCTTGGATTATCCATCGTATGATGAAGAAATCGAGGTAGTTAAAGCAACAACTAAGCAAGTGAGATACGATTTGAAAAATATCGTAACAGGTGAGCAGATTTTATTTTTCCAACAATTAATTCGTAAGATTCCGATTGCAGATAATGTATTAGAATATGCAGTAAGTCTGGCATCTAAAACTCGACCAAATACCAAAATGGCGACGCAAGAAGTGAATGATTATATTTCATGGGGAGCAGGGCCAAGAGCTTCACAGTATTTGGTTTTGGGAGCAAAATGTCATGCAGCAATTAGTGGAAAATACTCTCCAGACATCGAAGACGTTCAAGCAATTGCAAATTATGTTTTGAGACATAGAATTGTTAGAAATTATAAAGCAGAGGCAGAAGGAATCACCGAAGAGGATATCATTAGAGGTCTGTTTTAATTATTAATTCTCTTGCTTTTGAGAAAAAGGTCTAAAGGTTTTTTAAAAACTTTTAGACCTTTTTTTTTCCAAAATACGTTAGTCTAATTTAGAATCTTTATCTTGCGGAGAAACCCTAAATACTCCAAACGTACTATCACTTAGAATCCAAATTTTTTATCAAATTAATTAAAGAGAAAACGGTGAACGGGAAACAACTATCTGGTCATATAGATCACACAACACTCAAAATTGACACGAAGAAAACGGATATTGAAAAACTGTGTAGCGAGGCAGAAGAAAATAAATTTTATGCAGTTTGTGTACCTCCGTACTTTGTAAGAAACGCATCCATGTTGCTAAAAGATAGTGAGGTGAAAATTGCTACGGTCATTGGATTTCCTTTGGGGTATTCGGCTACACCTTCAAAAGCTGCCGAAATTCAAAAAGCGATTGATGATGGAGCGGATGAATTAGATGTGGTAATCAATATAAGTGCAGTAAAAAGTGGAGATTGGAATTATGTCCAAAATGATATAAAAACAGTTGCACTTGCCACTCAAATGAAAGGGAAAGTGATTAAAATAATTTTGGAAACAGGGTTGTTGAATAAAAAAGAAATTAAAAAACTTTGTGAAATTTGCACAGAGGTAGGAGTTAATTACGTTAAAACTTCAACGGGATTTAATGGAGAAGGAGCAACCGAAGAAGTTGTTGAATATTTAAGAGCCAATCTCCCGAGCACTATTAAAATTAAAGCATCTGGAGGAATCAGAAGTGCTAAGAAAGCAATAAAAATGATTGAAGCAGGAGCCAATAGATTAGGCACTTCTTCAAGTTTGAACATTGTAAAAGGAATAGAAAAATTGCCATGAAAAAAATTGTAAGTATATTGTTAGGGGTTTTGTTTTTTTCCATCGCATCAAATGCGCAAGTACAGGTGACTGAAGATCCTTCCATAGCATCTTTAATTCAAAAACATAAAGATCAAAATAGAATGTCAACTACGATTTCGGGTTGGCGGATTCAATTGTTAGCAACTACTGATCGACGAAAAGTAGAAAACGAAGAGTCCAAATTTATCCAAAGATATCCTTTGATTCAGGTAAATTGGGAACATTCGAAACCATATTATAAATTAAAAGCGGGTGCATTTGCCACACGTCTTGACGCTACTCGCCTTTTGAAAGAATTAAAAAAAGACTATTCGAGTGCTTTGTTGACGAGAAGTGATGTAAGTATTAATGAAGTCTTAAATTGATTAACGCCGGTAATTTACCTCCACAAAAATGAGTATTCGCGCTCGCAGAAATAACGGATTCCAAAATGTAGATTTGCAAACCCTAAGTTATTATATTGGGCTAGTAGCTGTTGGGTGGATGATGATTGTAGCTGCTACTTCCAAGGGGAATGATTTTAGTGATTTGAGTAGCGAAGCTACTAAGCAAGCTTTTTTTATTATAGTTTCATTTGTACTTATTGTAGGAATCTCATTTATTGAGTGGAAGTTTTGGAGAACTTTTTCCTATATATTTTATGCACTTTCCATTCTATCCCTAATAGCTGTTTTAATTATTGGAAAAAAAGTGAGTGGAGCCACCTCTTGGTTTAGCATAGGTGGATTCAGTTTGCAACCTTCAGAGTTTGCAAAGTTTGCCACTTGTTTGGCGATGGCAAGTTACCTGAGTTCTTATAATGCAAATCTAAGGATTTTTAAATCTCAGCTTATCGCCTTTATATTAATTGCTATTCCAATTTTTTTAATTCTGCTGCAGCCAGATGCAGGTTCCGCTATAGTTTTTACCTCTTTTTTAATTCTTTTTTATCGACTTGGTTTATCAGAAAATTTCTACATCGTTTCATTAACCATAACAGCGTTATTCATTATTGCCTTGATTTATGAGCCCTATTATGTTGTTTTAGGATTTATGATGCTAGGTGCTGGAATTTTTATTTATAATATAAAAAATGAAAGGCGAAAATGGGCGATCGGTTTTGTCTTAATGATTATTGCGACAATTTTAGGATTACATTTTTTTCATCCATATTATCGAGAAATTTTTGTAGCTAATTTCTTACTAGTTCCAATTTTATCCTTTAACCTTTGGAGAAATGGACGAAAGGAATTGGTCAAATTCCTATTACCATTAATCATTTTTGGAGGAACATTTGCCTATGGAGCTAATTTCGCTTTCAATAATCTTCTCAAGCCACATCAGCAATCTAGAATCAATGTTTGGTTAAATCCATCCAAAGCTCCTTCTGATGCCATTTATAATTTGCGACAATCGAAGCTTACGATTGGTTCAGGTGAATTATCTGGGAAAGGGTTTTTGCAAGGAACAAGAACCAAATTGGATTTTGTTCCAGAGCAATCAACCGACTTTATTTTTTGTACGATTGGAGAGGAGCAAGGCTTTATAGGAGTTTTTGGAATTGTTGTACTTTACTTGCTTTTCTTATATCGAATAACTGTAATTGCAGAGCGGCAACGTTCTGATTTTTCTAGAAATTATGCCTATGGTGTCGCCGGTATTTTATTTTTCCACTTCTTTATCAATATCGGGATGACGATGGGATTAATCATGATTATCGGTATTCCACTTCCTTTTATTAGTTATGGAGGATCTTCACTTTTAGCTTTTTCCTTAATGATTGGTGTCTTATTGAAGTTAGATAGTAATCGATTTTCTATTTAAAAAAAAAATCCAAGAGCTCGAGAATATCGAATATCCAACAAGGAATATCGATTGGAGAAGTTTAACAATACTACTCAATATTGTATTCCGAAAAATCTGAAAACTTCTCAAATCTTTGTTCTTAAATTGTTATTCGATATTCAAAAATTCATCACTCACCATTTCTACTTCTTCATTACTTTTTTCCCTACTTTTGCACCCTATGAAATTCGACTTACAAAAAACAGATCCAAACTCTAGCGCACGTGCTGGAGTTATCGAAACGGCTCATGGGAAAATTGAGACACCCATTTTTATGCCCGTAGGAACATTGGCAACAGTCAAAGGTGTACATCAGCAAGAATTAAAAGATGAAGTGAAAGCTCAAATTATTTTGGGAAATACTTACCACTTGTTTTTACGCCCAGGAATGGAGATTATGGAAAAAGCAGGAGGACTTCACAAATTCAATGGTTGGGATAGACCAATGTTGACCGATAGTGGTGGATACCAAGTGTACTCATTGAGTGGTACTAGAAAAATAAAAGAAGAAGGTGTCACTTTTCGATCTCATATTGGAGGAGAAAAGCACTTTTTCTCTCCAGAGAATGTGATGGATATTCAGCGAATTATTGGAGCAGATATCATCATGGCTTTTGATGAATGTACTCCATATCCTTGCGAATATAATTATGCAAAACGCTCCATGGAAATGACCCATCGTTGGCTCAAAAGGTGTTGTGATCGGTTCGATACCACCGATCCGAAGTATGGTTATGAGCAAACATTAATGCCCATCGTCCAAGGAAGTACGTATAAAGATTTAAGAATACAATCTGCAGAAACAATTGCTTCCTTTGACCGACCAGCCAATGCTATTGGCGGGCTGGCCGTAGGAGAACCTGCTGATAAATTATATGCAACGACTGAATTGGTTTGTGGAATTTTGCCAAAAGAGAAACCTCGATATTTGATGGGCGTCGGTACTCCTGAAAATTTATTGGAGTGCATTGCTTTGGGGATTGATATGTTTGATTGTGTGATGCCAACAAGAAATGCTAGGCATGGACACCTTTTTACTTCTCAAGGAATTTTAAATATGAAAAATGCAAAATGGAAAGACGACTTCAGCCCAATAGATGCTGAAAGTACAGCTTCCACTAGCCGTTTTCATACCAAAGCTTACTTGCGACATTTATTTC
>CAYGRM010000277.1:0-7340 GCA_964352225.1 uncultured Saprospiraceae bacterium
AGCTGACATAGAATGCAACGCACCTGCAGCTAAAATTTGGGCATTTTCCAAATCTTTAGTTCTTCTTATTTTTTCGAGAGCAACTTTTACCTCTTCTAGCTTTTCTAAATATTCATCCAACAAAGGACATTGGAAATCAATTTCTTTTTCAATACCAAACAAAAAATGAAGAGGTAATTGACGATATTTTTTCTTTAAGTCTGCAACTGACTTAGAATGATTTTTCTTTGAAACGGTAGCGATATTTCTTAGTTGGGGTAATTTCTTTCGGACAGCCATTTTATTTTTTATTGATTTTAATATTAATTTTGAGGAAAATATGAATTCTGATCGCAAATCTGAATCTAAATTCTGAAGAAAACTTGAACAATTCCCCAATTGTAACAATTAGTTTTTATTAAAGAATAAAATTCAGTATTTCTACAGAAATTTCTTCTATTCTTGCATTTTTTTTAACAAAATAAAATAATGAACGAAACAGCGACCATAGAACTACGAAATCTTCGAATCGAAGATTACTTAGATTTAAAAATCTCTATGCAAAAAGCATATAATGATTTAGAAAATTCACATTGGCATGAACATCATATTCAAAATCTGCTCAATACTTTTCCAGATGGACAATTATGTGTGGTCTACGAGGATAAAGTAGTTGGAGTAGCATTATCTCTGATTATTAATTATGAGAAAATGGGAGACAAGCATAATTATGCCCAAATCACAGGAAACTTCTCCTTTGATACCCATGATCCTGATGGAGATATTTTGTATGGTATTGATGTATTTATTCATCCTAAATTTCGAGGACTTCGACTAGGTAGAAGATTATATGATGCTCGTAAAGAATTATGTGAAAATCTAAATTTGCGATCTATTCTTTTTGGAGGTCGTATTCCCAATTATAGTAAATATGCCAAGGAACTTAAGCCTAATGAGTATATTCGAAAAGTAAGACAAAAAGAAATTCATGATCCTGTTTTGAATTTCCAATTATCCAATAATTTTCACGTTCGCAAGATTTTGACCAACTACCTAGAAGGAGATGAATCTTCTATGGAGTATGCTACCCTGATGGAGTGGAACAACATTTATTATCAACCAAAAGAGTTGCTTGTCAATGTTCAAAAAACAACTATCCGATTAGGACTCGTCCAATGGCAAATGCGACACTTTCCCAACTTTGAAAGTTTTGTGGAACAAGCGGAATATTTTATTGATGCGGTGAGTGATTACCAAAGTGATTTTGTACTGTTTCCCGAATTTTTTAATGCGCCCCTGATGGCTCCTTATAATCATTTATCGACATCAGAAGCAATTCGGAAGTTGGCAGAATTCACTCATCCTCTTCGGGAAAAATTTTCAGAATTAGCGATGAGTTACAATGTAAATATCATCACCGGTTCAATGCCTGAATTACAAGCAGATGGAAAGTTATACAATGTCGGTTACCTATGTCGGCGAGATGGAACTTCGGAGAAATATGAAAAAATGCATATCACTCCTTCGGAAAAAAGTAGTTGGGGAATGGTTGGTGGAAATTCACTCAAAGTATTTGATACCGATTGTGGAAAGATTGGGGTATTAATTTGCTACGATGTAGAATTTCCAGAATTGCCTCGACTTTTGGCAGATGAAGGAATGCAAGTATTGTTTGTTCCTTTTTTGACTGATACTCAAAATGGGTATATGCGAGTACGCTGTTGTGCGCAATCAAGAGCCATCGAAAACGAATGTTATGTTGCCATCGCAGGATGTGTGGGTAATTTGCCGAAGGTCAATAATATGGATATTCAGTTTGCTCAAGCTGCAGTTTTTACGCCTTGTGATTTCGCTTTTCCTACCAATGGAGTGAAGGCAGAAGCGACTCCTAATACCGAAATGACTTTGATTGCAGATGTGGATATTAACCCATTATTGGAATTACATAATTTTGGCAGCGTCCGAAATCTAAAAGATCGACGAAAGGATTTTTATGAACTAAAAATTAAAAACAAAAGCGATCAATAAAAGAAAATAAGTTTTAGATGATTTTATTTGGTTATTGAGTTATTAGACGTACAATTTATAGAAGTGAAATTTTGGCAATAATTCCATAACCAATAACTATTTATAGATGACCAAATAAATTCAGGTAGAACCGGATAACTTGGTGATGAATCTGAATAATTTTTGTTTAAAAATATAATTTCAAAAGTTTCATTTATTCAGAATTAATTCAAAATCATCACCCAAATTTGTCATATTATTTTTTAAAAAAAATAGAATGATCAGAACTCAATCAAATAAATACTAAATCGGAAATGTTCCCAATTAGTTTTATTTTCTTTTAACCAAAATTCGTAGTGTATGCCAATAACTAAAAGATTTCATGCGAATGATTATCTCGAAGATTTCGAAGAAATTGATGAGCATTCTCCATGGTTCTCAATCGTTGAAGATTCCAAAATTTTAAAGGAAGAAAAAAATATCATAGAGAAAAAAAAGATTACTAATCTCTCTTTTTGGGAGAAGTGTAAGACTTTTTTAAAATTAAAATTTCAGGTTAAATAATTTAGAATTGAAAATGTTGAACCGCCACTTGGTTATTTATTTTTCCAAAAAAGTGGAAGCGGTTTTATAAAAATTTAGATAAACCTACCTTTACTGGATCGTACTTAACTCCATCCAATATATTTTTTATTAAAATATTCTGACCTGCTTATTTCTTCAAAATTTCTTCAGATTTGGGGTGCTAATTGCATGAAATTATAGAGCATAAATACCACATTAATTAAATCCTAAAAAAGCACCTATGTTAAATGTTTCAAATAGTACTAATCGCTATTCAGATAAAGATTTGGCGGAGTTCAAAACTCATATTGAACAGAAATTAGAAATTGATAAAAAACAACTAAATTCTACGTTGGAACGCATCGAAAATATTTCTGATTCACAAGGTAATGATGGAGATTGGATGGACGATTCTTCTAATAATCAAGATCTAGAAATGCTCTATGGAATGGTTGGTCGTCAGAGAAAACATATCCGAGATTTGGAAAATGCATTGATTCGAGTTCACAATAAAAACTATGGAATTTGTATAGCGACTGGTAACTTGATTGACAAGCGTAGATTGATGGCAGTTCCAACTACCACTAAATCTTTGGAAGCTAAAAATGCGCTTCCAGAAAAAGCTGTTAGAGAGGAATCTGAAACAAAAAGACCAGCCCCGACAAATACTCCTACTTCATTTACGAGAATTATTAAAAGAACTAGTGTAACACCAACCGTAAAACCAAAAGTAGAAGATGATGATTATCTAGATGATGAAGATGATGAATTGGATTTGGATTTGGACTTAGATTTTGAAGATTCTGATGATGTCGACTTAGAAGAAATTGTAGATGATACTACAGATATAGATGAATAATTAAACTTTAACGATAATCTTTATGGTCTGCGTTAGGGAGGTACCACCTTATTAAATATTCTGAGGTATTTCCCCAGCGTAAGGCTTAAAAGAAAAAATAGCTTTTAGAAATCTTAATTTCTGAAGGCTATTTTTTTTTGTTTTCTACGATCGGTTTTAAGCAAAAACATTCAATAATTCTTAATAGTGACCTAATTTTAATTTTCAGTCTTACCTTTAATCAATTTTAATTTTTTACCATTTCAAAAATAAACATGATGAAGTTTCAATATGTATTTTTCTTTGTTCTTTTGGGAGCAATTCTATTTACCGCCTTTTCTTCAAAAGAATCGATGAATACTATTAATAGTTCAATTGAATTGGAAAGTAACAATGACGGTTTTAATCCTGATGGATGCCTTAAGTTTTCAGATTTAAGCGAAGCTGAATCTGACAGAGTTTCAGATAATTATAGTATTTACAGAGACAGAATTAATGAAGGAAAATATCTGGAAGCTTATCCTCTTTGGAAAAAGGTTTATCAAAAAGCACCTAAGACGAATGGACGAATTGATTATGTTTTTAGAGATGGAATAAAAATCTATACTGCTTTCCATAAAGCTGCAGCAGATAGTATTTTGCAACAAAAATATGTGGATACAATGATTATGATTTATGAAAAAGCAGTCATTTGTTTCCCTGAAAAAAAATCTTACTACTTCAGCAAGCAAGGTGTCGATATGTTTTATAAATATCGGGGTAGCATGACAGATGAAGAAATATATAACCAACTCAAAACGGCTATCACCTTGGATAAGGAAGAAGCAAAAGTGAGTTCCATTATTCCACTTTCCTCTCTTAATTTTAAATTATACGGAGACGAAAAAATCAGTAAGGAGGAGGCTCGCTCCGCTTTGGACAATATCAATAGTATTGTAAAGATGAATATTGAAAATTGCCAAGATGAGAAAACCTGTAATGCTTGGACTCAAGTCGAACAATATACCTTAGAACTCAATAATCGTTTTGAGAGTCAAAAAGGATTTTATGATTGTGATTTTTTCATGGAAAAATATTACACAGATTTTGAGGCTGCACCCAATGATTGTGAAATGATTGAGGAGTTATATCGTAAATTTAAAAATGCTAATTGTACAGCAGAAGATCCTAAAATGGTGAAATTAGTAGATACATTTAAAGATAATTGTATGAAACCAACTACCGATCCTGATCTTGCTTGTGGTCGTGAAAATATGGAAAATGAACGATACAACGAATCCATCGAATGCTACCAACGTTATGTCAACAAAACTGAAAACGTGGATGCCAAAGCAAATTTTAATTTACGAATTGCTAAAATTTATTTCTTATATATTCGAAATTTCTCAAAGGCAAGGGAGTACGCAAGAGCTGCCGCTCAAATCAAACCCAACTGGGGAGAACCTTATATTTTAATTGGAAAATTATACGCTGGTAGCGGTTCAATTTGTGGCCCAGGAACTGGATTTGAAAGCCAAGTAGTCACTTGGGTGGCTATTGACAAATGGAATGAAGCCAAACGAATTGATCCAAGTTCTACTAATGAAGCAAATAAATTAATAAATACTTACTCTAAATATATGCCGAGTAGAGAAGATGTTTTTTCACGTCCAAAAGTATCTGAAGGAAGTACTTATCAGGTAGGATGCTGGATTAAGGAAAACACAATTGTAAGGGCTGCGAAATAAAAGATTATGCATTAATTAATCTTTTGGAACTACTGACTTTAATCATCGGTACAAATTTATTATAGACTAAGTACAATGAGTTTAATCATCTTTTGATGATTAAACTCATTGTACTTTTGAGAAATAACTTTGCAAAAAGGTGACTTTTTCTTCCAATAAAGTCTTTGCTATAAATTCATGAATCATTTCATTAACGATATTCTTACAAATCAAAAACATCATGACTGAGAAAATAAAAAAAGAGCACGGGCACTTCCGCAGAAACTGGTTCACCTATTCCATATTAATTTTAGGATTAGCTTCTTCAGGATATTTCTGGATCAGTAAGGACATGGCTTTAAAAAGACAAACCAATAATTTTAACGATGAAAAAACAATGCTCTTACAACAAGCCCAAGAAGCATTTCAAATGAATACAGAACAGAATTTGGAGCTGATGATGAAAGCATTTGTCTGGGCAGTTCGAGGTGAAATGATTCGTGGGAATCAAGAGCAAGTTGACCAATATTTTAAGCAACTTGTCAAAACAGAAAAAATTCAGGAAGTTACTTTGGTAGATAAAAATGGAGTAATTCTTATCTCTTCCAATAAGAAGAATGAAGGGAATAATTTATCCTCCGAATACCTCAAGGCCGTATTAGAAACTACGGAAATGAATGTCATTAATGAGGCTGATAATCAAATTGTAGCAGCCCCTGTGATGTCATTGGATAGTAGAATTGGAACTTTGGTTGTCATTGCAAAAAGGAATGTTTTTGAGTTAGAAACCAAGGTTGATTTAACTAAAAATAATTAGCACCATATCCGAAAACAACATTGCACATTTTATGGCTATCCAAGATGGAAAGAGTAAAGCTGTTTTAAAAAATCATAAAAAAACGCCAACCACACAGACTTAGAGTAGAGAAATAGCTTGATAAAATCCATTTAAATTATTTTGTAGAATTATTGTTATAAAAGATTTAAATATCATGGAACAATTCATACAATATTTTGAAGATCCTATTTTCCAAAAAATAGCGGTGGTCTTCATCGGTGCTTTTATCATATTTGCCCTCACTAGTTTCATCAAAGGAATCATCCCACGGTATATCAAAGAAACTAACACTCGGTATCGGACGCGAAAATTTGTTGGCTATACTGGCTACTTTGTTGTAATCCTTTTAATCATGATAGTTTACAGTAGTCAATTGACTGGACTGACTGTTTTTTTAGGAGTAGCAGGTGCAGGAATTGCTTTTGCATTGCAAGAAGTGATTGCAAGTATTGCAGGATTTATTGCTATTAATTTTTCTAATTTCTATAAAGTTGGAGATCGAGTTATGCTAGGAGGAATTAAAGGAGATGTTGTAGATATTGGGATGCTAAGAACCTCGATGATGCAAATTGGGGACTGGGTACAAGGCGATTTATACAATGGAAAAATTGTCAGAATTTCTAATAGTTTTATCTTCAAAGAGCCTGTTTTTAATTATTCAGGTGACTTTCCTTTTTTATGGGATGAGGTAACAATTCCATTAAAAACAGGTGGAGATTATGAATATGCACATGCTAAGTTTATGGAAATTTTAAATGAGGTACAAGGAGCCTATGCTGTCGAAGCCAAAAAATATTGGGCGAAAATGACAACCATAATGATGATTGAAAATGCTCGAGTAGAACCAATTGTCACTATGGTTTTTGATCAGAACTGGATGACATTTACGCTGAGATATGTAGTTGATTTTAAAAAACGAAGAGGTACCAAACATTTGATTTTCACCAAAGCGTTAGATGCAGTTAGAAATTCGAATGGAAAAATGACCGTAGCTTCAGCTGCAATGGAAATTACGATGATGGGAAAACAAAATTAAATTAAAATGAATCCTGAAGTTGATATTTTTTTTGAAAAAGCAAAAACAAGGCAGGAAGAAATGAAGCAGTTGAGAGAGATTATTCTTGATTGTGGATTGACGGAAGAATTGAAATGGAAACAACCTTGTTACACCTTTCAAAAAAACAATATTTTAATTATTGGTGCATTTAAAGAGTTTTGTGTGCTTAGTTTTTTCAAAGGGGTTTTGTTAAATGATGCTAAAGGTATTCTAGTTAGTCCTGGAGAAAATAGTCAATCTACTCGCCAATTTCGGTTCACCAATATTGAAGAAATATTAGAAATGGAACCTATTTTAAAAACTTATATTTTTGAAGCAATTGAAGTGGAAAAAGCAGGGTTAGAAGTAAAG
>CAYGRM010000277.1:7350-9211 GCA_964352225.1 uncultured Saprospiraceae bacterium
TTTCCCAGAAGAACTTCTACACAAATTAGCCAACGATGCTACTTTTAAAATTGCTTTTGAAGCATTAACTCCAGGCAGACAACGAGGGTATAATCTTTATTTTTCTGCACCTAAGCAATCCAAAACTAGAATTTCAAGGATTGAAAAATATGTTCCAAGAATTCTAAATGGAAATGGAATAAATGATTGTGTATGTGGATTTTCTAAACGAATGCCAAATTGCGATGGCTCGCATAAGTATCTTCAAATAGAAAAAAAATAACTTAGTGCAATTTCTTTTTAAGCCAACAAATTATCTTTATCCCCCATCACTTTACTTCGATTATTTTGCTCCTCCAATGTCCAAATATCAGTCACCCAAGTTTGCAACCATTTACCATGCTCCTTACGATAGACTTGGACATTTAATCCGAAAGTCTTTGCCATTATTCTCTCAAATTCTTCTACTTTTATTTTTCCGTCGGGAATCCACTCGGCAGATTTTCCAGTTTGCCTAACCTCCCCGACTTTTAAATGAACCGCTAATTTTTCCTTTTCATCGGTGTCCATTCCAGTTTGATGAACCGCTTTGAAAAACTCAATTTTCAAATAAGGAAAGGATGTTTTAAATTCCTTTTGTAAGTCCTCTAATTTTTTTTCATTAAAAATTTTCATGTCTTGTTTTTTATTTTTATTAATTGATTTTATGTCAAGAAGTTTTGTAGTAAGAAAAATTTAGGATTTTGTTTTCATCGAGAAATGCATGGAGCCTAATTACCTCAGCTATTTTGTTCACTTTTTAAAATTGTCTTTTTTTTAAATAATTTAAGATGATAATAATCACCATTTCTTTTAAAAGGAATTCTCATTTTTGAGCGGTCATCTAATTAATTTTTCAAAAAAAGCTCTATGAAAAAAATATTATTTCCTACTGATTTTTCGGAAAATGCCAATAGCGCAATGAAATATGCCATTAATATTGCTGATTTTTTTGATGGCGAATTAAATATTCTTAACGCCTACCAAGTGAAAAATGCTATGGGGGCTTACAAGACAAAGCATGAACTCATTCGAGCAGAGGCACAAGAGGCAATGGATAAATGTATCAGAATTGCGGAGCAATCCTTAGTTGGAAAAGTGACTTTAAAACCTAGAATAATTAAAGGGAATACCATTGAAGCAATCTGTACCATAGCAGAAGAAGAAGACATGGATTTGATTATTATGGGTACTCAAGGTGCGAGTGGACTAAAAGAAATATTCCTAGGAAGCAATGCCTCAGGTGTGATGACCAGTACTCATATACCCGTTTTAGCTATCCCAGAAGGAAGTAAATATCATCCTTTAAAACAAATCATTTTCCCTGTGGATGAAAAGAAAATTTCAGACTATGAAGAATTGAAACCTCTACTAAAAATTGCAGAAGCCTACAGAGCGAATGTCAAAGTTTTGCACCTTGGAAATGAAATAGAAATTAAAAAATTCGACAAGGAAAATTTAGAATTTTTCCTTAAAAATATTCCTCATGCTTATTTTATCAAAGCTGTCACCAATGATTATAATCAAGTTATTAATAAGTTTACTTATGATGAAGATGGTGATATGATATGTATGATTAAAAGAAAAAGAGGTTTTTGGGAAAGTATATTTCATAAAAGTACGACCACAAAAGAAATTTTTAATAGCCCCGTTCCTTTATTGGTTTTGAGAAGCCCTGATTAATGTGCTCTTGAAGGGCTTTCTCATAAATATACCATGTAAGGTTGAATGTGTCTTTTTTAAAACCATATAAAACATTTAAGAACACATAAGCCTCCACCATGGAATCTTATATGTTCTTAAATGTCTCGTATGTTTGTAAAAAGAGAAATCGGTATATTAA
>CAYGRM010000278.1:0-7729 GCA_964352225.1 uncultured Saprospiraceae bacterium
ATATCAATGGAAGGAAATTTCAATTTCACTTGGTCAGATCGTTCTTCTAATAATTTAACTTTCGTTTTATTCGAAATCATCATTACTATTTTTTAAAATTAAAAAAATTAAGGGCAAGTTTAAAATTCGTTTTTGGAGTTGAAAATATCCATTTTCAGCCCAAAGGATGAAATTTAAACGATGTTCTAAACTGCTGTACTTCTTCGCTTTTGGTTTCTTCTTTTTTTGAGAACAGGCTTGATTAAATCAAAAAACGAACTTCTTAATTCCAAATAAGTTTCTCGAAGTTGATCAACTTCTTTTTGTAGCAGATCATGTTGAATCCGAATATCTGTGGGATTTTTTAGATGGTTCTTTTTAAAATAAGATTTAATGCAAGAAGCTTGAATTTCAATTTTTTCGACTAGCCACTTCATCCTTCTTTGAAATACTCCATCCAAATCATTATAAAATGTTCTCACTTCCAACATTCTATTCTCATCCTCTAACTTTGTGATAAATTTTAAAATGAGATCTTTCATAAATTGGCCTCCACTTTCCCATGTTCCAATTTCCGCTAACCATTTATTATATTCATTATGCTTAGTAACGAATTCTAAAATGTCTATTTTTTCTATTTCTTGTTTCATAATCTAAATGGTTTTAGTGAAAAAAAATTATAGTGATAAGTTCACCTTCGAGATTTGGCAACTCTCGAAGGTAAATTTATTTCGATGAAATATTATCCTATTTACATTCCAAATGCATAATAATATTCTCCTGGAATATCTTCATAGACGCCTTCCAACATGACACCTCCTTTTTTATTTTTCAAAACATCAATCAGATCGTCTAAGTCTTTAATAGTTTGACCATCCACTTTAGTGATGATGAATCCTTCTCGCATATCAGTATATTTTCTAAGTTTTCCCGCATAAAGTTTCTCTACTTTTACTCCTCCTGCTATGTCTAATTGCTGAGCAACTTTTTTATCCACAGTTTCGAACTCAGCGCCTAAAATGGAAAGGGTTTCTTTATGTTCTTTTTCAGCGATAGTTTTTCCACCATCTTTGTCTTTGAGCGTCACCTTGAATCCCATTTCTTTTCCATCACGGTTGACGGTAATTTTAATTTCATCACCTGGACGATGTCGAGCTACCACTTCCTGCAACTCTGGTGAGGTCTTAATTTTTTTATTATTGATATCGACAATCACATCTCCTTTTTGAATACCCGCAACCTCGGCTGCACTATTTTCAAACAGACTATCTACATAAACTCCAGTATTGATTTCAAGGTCTTTTTCTTTTGCTAAATTTCCATCTAGCGAACGAATCATAATTCCTAAAACTCCTCGTTGAACTCTTCCATACTTCAATAAATCTTCCGCCACCTTGCTCACAATATTACTCGGAACTGCAAATCCATATCCTGAATAACTTCCCGTAGGACTTGCGATTGCCGTATTGATTCCGATCAATCCGCCATCCAAGTTGACCAATGCTCCTCCACTATTCCCAGGGTTAATCGCGGCATCAGTTTGGATAAATGATTCTACGGCAAATTGCTCTTTTAAGATGTTAATATTTCTAGCTTTCGCACTTACAATTCCGGCTGTAACCGTAGAATTAAGTCCCATAGGATTTCCAACTGCGAGCACCCATTCTCCCACTTTGACTTCATCACTATTAACCAAAGGAAGGGTTGGCAATCCATCACCTTTAATTTGAATAACAGCCAAATCAGTTGATGGATCTGTACCAATAATCGTTGCTTTAAAAGTTCGATTGTCATGCAAAGTCACTTCCAAATCATCTGCATCCGCAACTACGTGATGATTAGTAACTATGTACCCTTGGTCATTAAAAATAACTCCCGAGCCAGTTCCCATTCTGATTGGAGCATTACTTTTACGATCTCGATTGGGAGCTTTATTTTCAAATCGAAAAAATGGACTTTGTCCACCATCGCCAAAAAAATCTCTAAATAAATCAGGCATTGGTTGTCCTTGATAAGCTTGCGGTCGATTACTATTTCTAAATGTTTGAGTTGATTTAATGTGTACAACTGCATCCATCACCGTTTGTGCGGAACGAGTAAAATCCAATGGAATGGTTTCTCCATTTTCATCTAAAGTATAAATTGCTTTACTCGCTGGAGTGCTATTAATATGTTCAATTTTTATGGTTTGGTTTTCATTTTTCCATAAAAATGCTCCGATTGTAGTTACTGAAACTAGTAATGCAATCATCGCACTCATCAAAAATTCTCTTTTCATTTTTTCTAGTTTTTAATTACTAATCAAAAATAATTATAGAGGTGGCTGTCAATAATTCAAAAAATCATTGACAGCCTGATACCTACATTATTCAAAAAAATATTTACTTAATCTCGATGGTACGAGGAGGAAGAGCTTTGGCTTCTTCCCTTTTTGGAATTAAAATTTTGAGAATACCATCTTTATATTTCGCCTCAATTTTAGAGGCATCAACTACCTTTTTTGATAAATGAAAGGATCGTTGAAATGATTGGTAATGGTATTCTCTTCTCACGAAACGAGCATCTTCAGCCATCTCCTGTTCGACTTTTCGCTCACCTATTATTTTCAAAGTTTCATTATCTAATTCAACTTGAAAATCTTTTTTACTCATACCTGGTGCTGCTAACTCAACTTCAAAGTTGGAGTTAGTTTCAATAATATTAGTAGCCGGCATTGAGGAATTTGAACTTGAAAAATCGCTAGTTCCTTGGTTGAAAAAGTCTCTGACAAAAAAATCATCAAAGAGTCGTGGAATGTTGGTAAGGTTTGAATTTCTTTTTACGAGTGTCATAATTACCTTATTTTTTTAGTTAAACAATAAAATTTCATTTCTGAATTGAATCGAATAAATAAGAAATTTGGTTATCAATAAACCTATATTCAGAACTTCAATAATAAAATTATCAACTCCTATTCCATTCTAAAAATGAATAATTAATTTTAAAAAAAATTTAACATTTTCTGAAAAAATGACAGTTTTCTGAGCTTCTTCTATGTCAAAAATTAAGTTGCAGATTTGAAAAAATGACAGTTAAAGTTTTGTTTTATAAAAAAAATGAGCCGTCTACAATTCCTCGTAAACGGCTCATTTTCTTCATGAATAATATTTGCCTAAGGTTTAATTATTTTTTTAACCTCTTTTTCTAATTCTTTAACAGCTGCTTCCAATTGCTGATCTTGACCTTTGCTGACTGCTGCTGGATCGTTTGGTACTTTGATGTCTGGTTCAAGTTGTTGGTTTTCCAAATATTTACCATCATTGCCAACCATCCCTACTTGAGGAATTCCGAACACCATTCCATTTTGCATTTTTTCCCACCACACCGCAGTTCCAGTTCCGGGAACGGGCATTCCAACTAGTTTCCCAATGCCCAATGCTTTGTAGGTGTAAGGAAACATGTGTGCATCTGAGTAATTACTTTCACTCATCACTACGATGGAAGGCTTAGTCCACTTGAACTGAGGTTCCGTTCCCAACTCTTGATCACGAGGCACAAAACTCATATATTTTTTCCCATCCAAAAAAGTTGCTAAGTCGTCATGCAACCAGCCACCGCCATTAAATCGAGTATCAACCACAAGTGCTTTTTTATTGCCATTTTTACCGAGGGTCTCTTCATAAACAGTTCGATAACTTTCGTCATTCATTCCTCTCACATGAACATAACCAATTTCTCCATTAGACAGACTATCCACCATTTTTCGAGAGTTTTCTACCCATCTGCGATAGCGAAGTTGATTTTCAGCACCTAACGAAATAGGCTTGGTGGTCTCTTCCCATCGTTCACCTGTGGTTGGATTATAAAGAGAAAGCAAGGTGTTTTTATCTTCTTTTCGATTGAGAAATTGGTAAACATTTTCCGAAGGGGAAATAGCAACACCATCAATTTTTTCTAAAATCACTCCTCGCTTTATTTTCGATTCACTATTGTCAAGTGGTCCTCTATCGATTACTTCCTCAATTCTTAATCCTTTGCCTGTATAATTTTGATCGTAAAATAAACCAAAGGAAGCGGTCTCATCTCCATTCTCAGTTTCGGGTCGATATCGAGCGCCGGTATGTGACGCATTCAACTCTCCCAACATTTCAGAAAGCATCTCTGCGAAGTCATGATTATTATTGATGTGCGGCAGAAATTTAGCATATTCATTTTTATAAAAATCCCACGACACATCATGCAAATCTATTTTATAAAATTTCTTTTCGACTTGTCGCCAAGCATGTTCAAATAAATATTCTCTTTCGATTGTTTCATTCAAAACCATTTCACCGCTGACTCCTATACCTTTTTGTGTACCAGCTTCCACTTCTACTTTTGAAATAGAACCATCCGCAAGGATAAAAAGGTTCTTCCCTTTTTTATCCATTACCACATCCCCAATGCTGCTCGCTCCCATTTTTAAAAGCTTCTTAGTTTCTTTGGTTCGAAGATCTGTTTGCCACAAGTCTGATCCTTTTTCGTAGCGAGCCATGTAAAATAATTTACTACCATCATTAGCCAATACCATGTCCGAAAGACGAGTAGAATTGACGGTCAATCTCACTTTCCGTTCTTCCATATCTTCTAATTCTATTTTGATTGGATCAACGACTTCTTTTTTCTTCTTATCCTTTTTCTCTTTCTTTTTTTCCTCATCATCATTGTCGTCCTCGTCATCATTTTCTTTTGTTAATTCAAATTCTTCTTCGTCCAATTTATATTGATCAAATGCCTCTTTGGTAAAAAACATCCCATACACATCCATCTCTCCACCCCAACTTCCATGATTTTTCATTCCATCACGATCGCTAGCATAAACCATCATTTTGCCATCCATCGCCCATTCGGGACCAGAACTGTTGTAACCACTCTGAGTCAAATTAATTACATCTTTTCCTCCGGTGACATCCACCAATCCACATTGGGTTATCCATTGTCGATCTTGTAAAAATTCAACCAATAACCACTTGCTATCAGGTGACCAAGAAAAATGTTGATCCCCATCAGAGTAGGAATAATTTTTATCGGCAGTCATTACTGTCCGAGTTTTTTTAGTAGCAAGATTTAGAACTTTGATAGCAGTACGTTCTTCGAGGTAAGCAACTTCTTTTCCATCAGGTGAGTAAGCTGGCTGAAATTCTTCCGCAGGATTATCTAACAAAGTTTCCTCTTTGATGATCGTAGAATTGAAAAAATATTTTTCTCCTTCGCGGGCAATTGAACTTTGATAAATATTCCAACTACCATTTCTCTCCCCTGCATACAAAATAGATTTTCCATCAGGACTAAAACTAATATTACGTTCTTGCTCGGGAGTATTCGTAATTCGTTTGGTTGTTCCTTCTTTTACAGAAGCGACAAAAACTTCCCCTCGATGTAAAAATGCAATCTCTTTTTCATTTGGAGAAAGTGCCATCTCGGTGATATCTTTATTGACCGAAACTATTTTTTCTGGATTAAAGCGACTATCAGCACTTACTTCAACTTTCACTTTTTTTGGCTTACTTCCATCTTTCATGGTGTAGATTTCACCATTATAACTAAAACATAAAACACCATCTTGACTTATACTCAAATTCCGAACTGGATGGTTTTCCAAGGAAGATATTTTAGTAGAAACTCCAGGAGCATTAATATTCATTTTATAAATATTGAAACTTCCTTGCTCTTCACTTAGGTAGTAAATACTTTGTTGATCAGGTGCGAAAACGGGATTCCGATCCTCGCCATTGAAAGTAGTAAGTTGAGTATATTTTCCAGTCTTAGTTTCATATTTCCAAATGTCACGAGTAACTGAAGAAGTATGGTGCTTTCTGAATTCATCTTCATAACCTTTACGATCATGAAAAACCATGAATGAACCATCCTTGCTATAAATTGCATTTTGAGCTGGAGTGGTGATCACCTGTTGAGGCATTCCACCTTTCGTAGAAATTTGATATAATTCAGGCAAAACACCAGAAGGGAATTGCTGATTGGCAGCTGCATCCAATCGGCTAGAAGTAAATAAAACAGATTGGTTATCAGGGGAAAATCCACTTGGATGATCACTTGAAGAATGATACGTTAGTCGAGTAGCTTTTCCTCCAGAACTTGGCATTAGGTATACATCATAGTTTCCATATCGGTAGGAAGCAAAGGCAATCTGTTCACCATCATTCGACCACACCGGTTGAAAATCATGTCCTTCATGTAAAGTCAAAGGCATCGCTAATCCACCTTCCGTTGAAATTTTCCATAGATCACCTTTATAGCTAAAGATAATAGAATTCCCATCTGGAGAAATGGCAGGATAGCGTAACCACAAGGCTTCTGATTGTCCTTGGGAAATTTCAAAAAAAGACAAGAATAAAATAAATACAAGTATTAAGTTTTTCATTATTAAGTTTTTTAGAATAAAATTAGTAATCCTTTGATAAGGACAAAAAACTATGGCAAGATACATTAAGTCATCGTTTTTTTTTATTAAATGAGTTTTTGGAATTAAAAACTTCCAATTTTAATTTCTGACAATTTGAAAACTTTGAGGAAATAACTTTAGTTTTCCGAAAAAAAAAAAGTTAGGTTTGAACAGAGTAGGTTTCCAAACTAAAGGATGAAATTTAAGCATGAACTTAGAACTTGGTTGGATGAGGAAATGATACTCATTTTATTTTTGTTAAAGTTTAATTCAATAGCAAATTGTGGAACAGCTATATTTTTAAAAATATAATGAAAGAAATAATGTCGTCAACCAGATTATTTATTGCTTATTCTAGAAAAGATTCCGAGCTTTTGGATGAGTTAAAAATTTATTTAAAACCTCTCGTCCGAAAATATAATTTAAGGATATGGGATGATAAGGAAATTGATGCAGGTGCAACTTGGGAACAAGAAATTAAGAAAAATCTTAATTCTGCAGATATTTTCCTTTTTATGATTAGTGCACAATCTTTAGCATCGAATTATTTTCATGATAAAGAATTAGCCCATGCTATCGATCGCCATAAAAAAGGAGAAGTTACCATCATTCCTATTATTATGCGTTCCTGTGATTGGACTTCTTCTAAAATTGCTGAATTACAAGTTCTACCTCAAGATGGAAAACCAGTTATTTCCAGTCATTGGCCTTATAAATCGGAGGCTTATTATAATATTGTAGATGGAATTAAAAGGGTACTTGTACAAAGGGATGAAGCTAGAATTTTACAATTACAAGCAGAAAAAGAAAAAGAAATTGCCCTAGCAAAAGAAGCGGAAAGATTAAGAAAAGAAGCAGAGCAACAAAAAATACAAGCAGAATTAGATAAAAAGAAAAAAGCAGAAGAGGCTAAAAAATACCAAGAAGAATTAAACGAATGGAAAAAAACTAAAGCAGATAATAAAATTACTGTTTACCAAAATTTCATAAAAAAATACCCTACAAGTGAATTTAAGGAAACTGCGAAGAATAATATAAAACTACTCAGAAATAGGAATAAAAAGGCTAAGCAAAAGGCTAGTTCCCCAAAACCAACTACTTCCTCTCTTAATTTGAAATCAACTACCTTTTCTAAGAATAAAGCACCAGGGATTATTTCTCAAGTTGAAAAAGAGGAAACAGTTTTGGAAAAAGGATTAATTATAATCGAGCATAGTTTCTATGCAGCACTTCCTGTTATTGGAATAGCTTTGATTACTATGATAGGAGATAATTTTCAAGTACCGTTAATTCAAAGTTTACTTAACTTTCAATTAATCTATGTAGGAT
>CAYGRM010000278.1:7739-9178 GCA_964352225.1 uncultured Saprospiraceae bacterium
ATGTAGGATTGATCGTAGGAATTATCATTTTTCTAATTTTTCAACTCATTGATGTTGCAGATGAATACAGTCTTATCGTTAATGAAGAAACGGAGGTTAAAGAAACTATTTGGGGAATTATTCTTACGCTAATTTCCTTTGGAGCACTTAGTGCTTTAGGTATTTTTATAATGTCAGCAATCTTGGATTTCGTAAGTTAATTTTGGAAATGATCCTACCCTCCTAACCTACATTTTTATAACAAATTAATTCCACTCACGCCCTGCGAGCGAAAAGGTAAAACCATGAACTATACCTCTGCTAGTGAATACATGTTTACACTATAAAAAAAGATGTTAAAATTGGAATTAAATTACCGAAAGAATCCCCAAGCGGCATACAAAGAAAAATATAATCTGACCTTTTAGAAATAGCCAGACAAGATTATTTATAGAATCTTAATGAGAAAAAATTTTTGACAGTTTTCTAAAAAAAAATAGTGCCATCCTGAAAGATTCAGGATGACACAACAACAACATAACCATGAAAATACATAACCAAAATTTTCGATCGCGATTACTCGAGACCGAACCTTTTATTTCTTGATAACCTCATAATCGAGTTTCGGTACCTCGGAGGTTTTTACTTTTCTAATTGAAATTCTTTCTGTTTCATTATTCCCTTTTAGAATAATTTCATATCGTCCATTTGGTAATTTGGAACAATCAAAAGAAAGTGCATTTAACCCTTTTGTCAAATATTTCTTTCCTCTCGAAATTACTTCTCCATTCATTTTTCTAAACTCAAAAGTAATATTCGTATCAACTACAGATTTGACGGTCAAACTTAATTTTTTATCGGTAACGGTACTACTCATTGATGTAACCATCAAATTGTTTTGCGTGGTTCGCTCAATTATAAATGTTTCACTTGAAGTAAAACTATTATCAGAAGCATAGTGCAAAATTCGATAATACGTTTTTTGCTCTCCGATAGCTAAATCTAAAAATCGGTAAGTTTTAACTGTGTTGGAATTCCCGGCACCTTTTACGTCACCAGCTTTTTCAAACTTGTTTCCATCAACCGATTTTTCAATCACAAAGAACTTGTTGTCCACTTCTTTGTACGTGGACCATGAAAGCATGTTTCCTACTTCCATTGATTTAATTTTTACTGGCTGAAAATAAATACACTTTGCATTAATAGATGTAAAAACCAGTAAACTGAAAAAAAGCAATAGAAAATTAGGTAACGAGATACGGTGTAGCATTCTCATCAACGAGGGTTTTAAAAAGTTAATCTTATTTTTATTTGAAATTCTTTTGGAAAGACCTAAATTCATTAATTAAAATATGTTCAACAGGTCTGATCAAAGAGATCATCAAGATAAAATTATTGACACTATTTTTAATACCATTCTATTGATTTCAGTCTTTTCAAAAAGCTGATAAAGACAAATT
>CAYGRM010000279.1:0-9127 GCA_964352225.1 uncultured Saprospiraceae bacterium
GAGGAGATTAATTTAGAAATAAAAAATTATGCATCGGTGAGTGGGAAGCGAATTTTTATTCCATTTAATATTTTAAACAAAAGAAAAAGAACACCTCCAAAAGTAAAAAATAGAAAAACGGCTGTCGTGATCAATTCCGCTTATATTGATACAGATGAAGTCGTTTATGAAGTGCCCAGTTATTTTGAAGTGGAACATTTGCCTGAATCCGTAAGCTTTGATTCTGACTTTGGATCGTACGCTGCAACTGTATCAAAAGAAGGCAATC
This sequence comes from uncultured Saprospiraceae bacterium, assembly GCA_964352225.1. Lineage (GTDB taxonomy): Bacteria > Bacteroidota > Bacteroidia > Chitinophagales > Saprospiraceae > CAJQQY01. Next base: position 269 of record CAYGRM010000279.1, read on the forward strand.
AAATTACTTACCTACGTACTTTGAAAATAAATAAGAATACTTATCCACCTGAACGATATGCTGATTTATTAAAATTTTACAAAAAAATAGTGCGTGCTGACAAAATGAAATTAGTGATTTTGGGAGAAGATCGTCCATGATCTCTTTCATAAAAAAGGCGACTTGAAAATGAATTCAAGTCGCCTTTTTATTTTTTTAAAAATCAAAAGCGTTAGTGAATAATAATTTTTAAACTCTTCACTTCTTGATTTTCATTAGTTATTTGTAAATAATACAATCCTGCATTTTGAGGTGCAATTAATCTTTGTATTTGCTCCCCTGTTCTCATTTGAATTTTCTGATTTTGAATCATTTTTCCAACCGAGTCAAATAATCTAAATTCGAAAATTTGATCTTGATCATTCGAAATGTTAATATTCAATTCTCCGTTCGTTGGAGCGGGGTTCGGATAAACCGTTGCATCAAAAGTTACTTTTGGCGATGGACTAAAAATACCTGTGGAATTATCAATAGTGAAGGTAAATATTTCTCCACAACCATTCGCATCACTAACTACTACTTCATAAACTCCTTCCGTTAAGCCTGTGACATCTTCGGTATCAGCTCCATTACTCCACTCGAATGAATATGGTGGTGTTCCGTTACTTACTGTCAAGTTAATTGCTCCGATTCCTGTACCATCATCGTTTGTAATAAGTGCTCCACCATTAATATCAACTACCGTCAAGTTTAATGTAACAATACTATCACATCCGGTTAATTCGGAATTAAGTGTTTTAGTATATGTCCCAGTCGTTGAATAGGTCTCATTACCGATTGTATAAGTTTCTGTTTTACAAATCGTTTCGAATAAGGTATATTCTTCTGTTGGATTCACATTCAAAGTTAAGGTAACGGTACTATCACATCCGCTCAAAGTATTAAAGTTACCTACGTAGGTTCCAGCTTGTGATAATAATTGAGATCCAAATGGATATTGCTCTCCTTCGCATATAGTTTGACCAATCAACACTTGTTGAGAAGACTGAACTGTCAAAGTCAAAGTAACCAAAGTCTCACAACCATTCGGACTACTAAAGTTACTCGTATACACTCCACTTTCGGTATAAATATTACTTCCGAAATTAAATGATTCGCCTTCACAGATCACTTCATTCAATATTGGTGGAACACCAGGAAGTACAGTTAAATTAACTGAAACGGTACTGTCACATCCACTAGTTGTGGAAAGTGTCTCTGTATAAACTCCACTTTCAGTTAAGTTCGTCCCATTGAAAATATATTCCTCCCCTGCGCAAATAACTTCATTCACTAGGACAGAAATACTTTGTTCAACTGATAAATTTAAAGTTACTATACTATCACATCCACTTGTCGAAATTAATGTATTTATATAAACTCCCGCTTCTGTATAAGTATTACCTCCTATAGTATAACTTCCATTTTCACAAATAGACTGAGTCACATTTTCAGCAAATGCACTTACCACGGCAAGCTGTAAAGTCACTACACTATCACATCCATTACTTGAAGTAAATGTCTCTTGAAATGTTCCACTTGAAATTAAAGTTTGAGTACCAAATGTATATTGATCGCCGAAACAAATCGCGGCATTATCATTAAAGGAAGTTGGATTTACAGTCAGTTCCAAAAGAACCACACTATCACATCCCGTACTTGCTATCAGTATATTTTCGTACACTCCTGTTTCAAAGAATGAATTGGCTCCAACATTATAAGCCTCTCCTTGACAAATTTCAGCAGACATTGACATTTCATTTTCTGCAGTTATCGTCAAGTTTAAAGTAGTATTTACTTCACATCCTAAATTATTCGTTACCACATCTTGGTAGGTTCCACTTTCAGTTAAGGTTTGAGTTCCAAATTCATAAGTTTCCCCATGACAGATGGTTTGCGCCAGCGTTTCTTCCGTCGCTAAAACTGTTAAATCAAGTGTAACAAAACTTTGACATCCGTAGGTTCCTGCGACCACATCATCGTAAACTCCAGTTTCGGTATATACATTATTTCCAATCGTTACACTTCCGCCTTGACAAATTTCTTCAGTCATTGATTCAAAATAAGAACAACTAAAAATAGCAATCGCATCATCATCTGCACCTGCTACATAAATATGTCGACCATAAGGATCAAGTGTTACGTATCTAGAACCTGATAATCCATTGACATTATCAATTCCATCTTCATGCTTAAACTGATAAGTTAATGCACTCGTATTTTCATCTCGTTCAAATAAAACGATAGCATTTTCTCCACCACTTACGGCATAAAAATGAGTACCATCAGGATTCAAAGCAACTGCTCTTGCTCCAGTCAAACCATCCACTCCATTTACTCCATCTTTATACATTGCGACAAATGTTAATTTACCGGTAGTCGTATTTCGGCTAAAAGCTGAAACTGAATTATCATTGTATCCACAGACATAAAAACTTTTTCCGTCAGAACTTACTACTGCTGAGTGTGCTCCATTTAATCCATTCACATTAGCAATTCCATTTTTGTATTCTTCGATAAAAGTTAACGTTCCATCTAGCGGATTTCTTGAAAAAGAAACAATTGCATCATCTGCATAACCTGTAGCATAAGCAAAATTTCCATCCGCTGAGATGGCAAATGAATTCGCTCCATTCAAACCATCTACTCCATTTACCCCATCTTTTACCAGCTGAATATAAGTCAATGCTCCGGTCGTCGCATTTCTTTCAAAAACTGAAATTGCATCATCATAATATGCTGCAACGTAAACGTAATTTCCATCGCTACTTAATGTTACATATCGAGCTCCATTCAAGCCATCCACTCCTGCGATATTATCTTTTATTCTTTCAACAAAAGTAAGCTCTCCAGTTATTTCATCTCGATCAAAAATAACTAAAGCATCATCATTATTTCCAGTTGCATAAGCATGTTTTCCATCTGGACTAACGGTTATTGAGTGTACTCGAAATAAACCATCAACTCCATTTTCGCCATCTTTCAACATATTGATATAGGTCAAATTACCCGTCTCTTCTGATCTCGAAAACATCACTACTGAGTTATCATCATAAGCTGCTGCATAAACATTTTTCCCATCAGGACTGACCACCAGCGAATATGGTTTTCCCAAACCAGTTACTCCGCTCGTACCACTCTTTTGACTTTCTGTAAAACTCAAACCACCATCACTTTCTTTTTTAAAAACCACAGCAGCGCCACTTCCATTTGCAGCAGTATAAATTTGATTTCCATCAGGACTGACTGCAATGCAAACTGGATAATTCATTCCTTCGACTCCAACATTTCCTTCCACTTGAGCTTCCTTAAAAGTCAAAAGTCCATTAGTTGGGTTTCTTTCAAAAACGTTAATTGCATTATCATTTGCGCCTAAGGCATAAATATAATTTCCATCTGAGCTTCCTGATACATTAAATGGAAAGGCTAAATAATCTACTCCATTTTGACCGTCTTGCTGAATTCCTATAAATGTCAAAGTTCCTGCTAGCTCATCTCTTGAGAAAATCGAAACAGCATTGTCGTAAACTCCTGTCACGTAAACATTTTTTCCATCTGGACTAACAAACACAGAAAACGCCCCTGACAATCCATCTACAAAGTTTACATTATCTTGAATCGCTTCCACATAAGTTAATAATCCAGTTGTAGCATTCCGAGAAAAAACTACCACCTTGCCATCTACATGTCCTGCGGCATAAACGTGATTTCCATCTGGACTAATATCTAATCCTAAAACTACATTCAAGGAAGGATTAGTTAGTTTTGATTTAAAAGTCAAAATTCCGGTCGTCGCATTTCTCTCAAAAATAGAAATAGCTTGGTCGTCCGTAGCTGTCACATAAACATGCTTTCCGTCAGGACTCACTTTTACCATAAATGGTGCATCCAATCCGTCAACACCGCCTAATCCATCCTTGTGCATTCCGACAAAAGTCAAAGTTCCATTGACGTGACTTCGGTTAAACGTAACTAACGCATCATCGAAATTTCCGACTGCGTAAACATTATTTCCATCCGGACTAACTGCAACAGATTGAGCAGAAGTCAATCCTTGAACTCCATTCAATCCTGTTTTGATTACTTCCACAAAAGTTAATTGGCCATCAGGACTAGAAATACTTTTGTTAAAAACATTAATAGCATTAGAACCTGAACTAGTGACATACACATAATCCCCATCAGGACTAACGGCGATTGCACTCGCTTGATCCATTAAAGCCCCACCTCCGGAACCATTATAAATAAAGTTTTCATAATGTAACTGTGCCGTCATCGCTAAAGAGAGGACACAAAAAAGAATTGCGGGGAGGATCTTTCGATAATTTTTATTGACCATTTTATTGCTAGTTTTTTTTTATTTTGGACACGTTTTTTTCAACGTTTTTCTACAAAAAGTGTAAAATATTTTGAATTCCCTAATATGTTTTATTCAAATTCTATACCATTAAAAAAGATGAAGTGTAACTGATTGACATTCAATAAATAATTGATTACCAATCAGTTACACTTCATCTTTTTTAGTGAAGCCGATCTCACTTTATTAATATCTGAAAGCTGGACAGATTATTTTATTACTTCTTCTTCGTTGTTTTTCATAATCAAATATTTTGATTATGGAAAGTTCCGGCCCTCCATTTCCAACACTTACTCTTCGGAGAGTTGAGATATTTGCGTCGAATGAAAAAGTGATAAACATCTTTTTGTAATCAAATCGAATAGCAAAAATAAAGGCATCGGTTCCCCTTGCATTTTGTTGCTGAACCATATACCACCTCATCCATGCTCCAAAATAAAGTGATGCTGGCTGCCGTAATTTGCTTCTCAATTTTTTATATTTCCAAAAAGTTCCAACCAAAATTTCTCGATGTGGCCCTTGGTCTTTAAATACAAAATTTGGTTTTAGAGACATATCATCGTTCAATCGAATATCTGCGCCACCATGAATGGTTAAGTTTCTATACTTTAAAATATCTGTACTTTCTTGATTATTTTCTAAAAATGAAACTCTTGGTTCGTTGATATGTGATAATGCTAATCCTGCATAAACCATATTATATCTATCCAAAGCATAAAACCAACCTACCCCTGCTGAAACATCCCAAAAATTTATTCGATCAGGTGCTCCACCTTGAATTAAAGGTTCGTTGTCATGAGCCATTAGTTTATCATAATTAATACTATTGCCCATATAGGAACTTTGCAGTCCAAAAGAAATAAAATTCTTTCCTGCTCCATCCAATGATTTCAACAGAGAAAAAGATAATGCTCCATAACTTGTCGTAAATTCTAAATCACCAGCAACATCTTTATACAATTGCATTCCTGCTCCCAAAAAATCATGTTTTCCAATCTTGATTAATTTGGTATCCGCCGAAGCAGCTAAAGTTTTGTATCCGTTGGTGAAATTATTCCATTGAGAACGATAATTTAATATCAATCTCAAATCTCCATCAAACAATCCAGTCATGGCAGGATTCATGATGGTGGGTGAAGCATGAATGTGGGAAAAATGAACATCTTGAGCTTTGAGCACAAGCGTCATTAACAGTATTAATACTGTGTAAATGTATTTCATGGTTATGTATTAAAATGGTTAGTATCGTGCGTTATGTATCCACTCTATCGAGCTTTATTTTTTGGTTAGGAAAATAAAATTCAATTGAGCTTACTTAGGAATAATTGAAAGGAAGGGAAAATAGTTTGGGTGGGAAAAACACTTTTTTTCTCAAATAATACCTAATGAGAAAAAGTCAATTTTTGTGCCAAAGGGTCTTTTATTTTTGGGAATGAAAAGAGAGTGTGACAGGTGGTTTCAATAGTTGGTAAAATTATTTAATATAAAATAAGAGGGATCAGGAAGGAGATTGATTACTTAGTTTCTGATACTACCAAAAAAAGAAAAGGTATCCGCTGGATAGCAAATACCTTTTGACTAAAAAATTAGGTTCTTAACTCTTTGTTGAACTTCCAAGCAATTGATAATCAATCACTTGCAGTCATTATATTTTTATAATTCTATTTAATAATCGTTACATTTCCAGTTCTAATAAATGTCTCCTCATTCAAACAAAATCCTTCTAAATAGTAAACATAAACACCTGGATTAAGTACTTCTCCTCTAAATGTTCCATCCCATGTTAAGTCAATATCATTCGTTTCATAAACTACTTCTCCCCATCTATTGAAAATTTTGAGTAGAGAAATTTGACCAAATCCTTCATGTCTAATTTCAAATCGATCATTATATCCATCTCCATTTGGAGAGATCATATTTGGAATTTCTAACTTAGAATATTGGCAACCTTCGTTTACTTTTATAGTTATTTCCTCTGTTATTTCACATCCATTTTCATCAACAACTGAAATATAATAAGTGGTCGTTTGTTCTGGTGAAACAGTCATTTCTCTACAATTATCACAAATCATCTGAACACCATCTGACCAAGTAATGACATCTTGCATATCATCAGTTGAGGCCATCATAAATGCTGACTCTCCAAGTAAAATTGTTTCATCATCAGAAACTACCAACTCAGGAGGCGTATTCACATAAACTGTAACACTTGTCTCTACAGTAGTTCCTAAACAACTAGCTGCACTAATTTTATAGGTAGTAGTGGAAGATGGTGAAACCATGGGGTTAGGACAATTATCACAACTCAATCCTACCGTTGGTGACCAGGTAACTACCTCTGCTCCTTCGACAAATAATTGTCCCTCTTCTCCAAGACATAAATCTAATCCTTCCACATATAATTCAGTCGGTGGATCAACTGATAATTCTGTAATAACAATACTATCACACCCTTCCACGGTATTCATATTTTCAATAATTTCTTCAGCTACAAATCTATATTTACCAGCTATAAAAATACTATCTCCTTCACAAATAACTTCTTGTACATAAGTGGTAGCATTATCTAACAAAGACACATAAGTATAAACCATACTATCACAACCATTTACTGATTGTAAAATATCAGTAAAAATACCTCCGGTAGTTTGGTATGCTCCTTCTAGTATAATACTATCTCCTTCACATAGATTTTGATAAAGAACTGTAGGTTGAACATCTGAAACTTCTAATACTAAATTAGTGATACTATCACATCCATTGGTGGAGATAAGCGTATCAGAATAGATACCTGGAGTATTGAAAGCATTATTTCCTAACTGATAAGTTTCACCTGCACAAATAGTTGCTTCAATTGTTTCTTCCTCAAATGGAAGGATATTCAAATTCAAGATAATGATACTATCACAACCTGTTATAGAAAGTAAAGTATCAATATAAAAACCTGATTGATTGTACAAGGAATCTCCTACTTGGAAATAATCATTGGCACAAAGTGTTGCTGAAATTGGCAATTGAAAATTCGGAACAACCGAAAGATTTAATGTCACCAAACTATCACAGCCTGAAGTTGCAACAAAGTTTTGCTGATAAATTCCTGGAGTTTGGTAAGTTGTACCTCCTATTACATATGAATCACCTATGCAGATGGTCGCATTCAATGTTTCTTCTGCTGGGAATAAAACTATCAAATCTAAATTGACAACGCTATCACATCCTCCCACCGAAGTCAAGGTATCTGTATACCATCCAGATTCTGTTAAAGTCTCATTTCCAAATTCATAGGATTCATAAGAACAAATCGTCGCACTTGTTTCTTCAATAATTTCATTAGCTACAGTTAATACTAGTGTAACTAAACTATCGCAGCCATTTGATGAAGTGAAGGTTTCTTCATAAGTACCCTCATCAAAGTAAGTTTCATTTCCAAAAATATATCCTGATCCTTCACAAATTGTGACTGGAAGCAATATAACTGATTCAGGCAAAACATTTAATGCTAAAGTCACAATACTATCGCAGCCATTGGCAGCAGTAAGGGTGTCGACATAGGTGCCACTTTCTATAAGTTGAATTCCTGCGAATGTGTAAAAGTCATCTTCACAAATTTCTTCTACTAAGTTCGTCGTCATATTTGGTAATACTGATAAGTCAATTATAACAATACTATCGCATCCAAAAATAGTGCTTAAAGTATCGGAATAAATACCTGTGGTAGTTTGATTTAAGCCTGCGGCAAAATAACTTTCACCTGCACAAATTGTAATTGGAATATTTATTTCCTCATTTGGATTAACTGTCAATGTGGTTGTAACAATACTATCACATCCTGAAATTGATTGTAAAGAATCTTGAAAAACACCTCCAATCATTTGATATTCACCTCCTAACAAAATTGAATCTCCTTCACAAATAAAAACTGAATTATTAATTTCAAATTCTGTCCCAACCGTCAACGTTGTAGTAATAATGCTATCACATCCAAAAGTACTCATTAGAGTATCAATATATTCACCTGTGGTGGTTTGATAATTTCCAGCCAACAAAATTGAATCTCCTTCACAAATCGAGGTAATATTAATTATTTCAATAATATCAACAACCGTTAATGTCGTAGTTAAAATACTATCACAACCATTCGAAGCTACTAATGTATCTTGGAAAATTCCATTTGAGGTTTGCATTGCTCCACCAACAAAATATTCATCGCCTTCACAAATTTGTACCGCAATCGAATGGGTTGAATTTGGTGAAATTATCAAGTCCGTAATGATGATACTATCACAGCCCAATGAGGTATTTAAAGTATCATAATAAATTCCTGTCGTCGTCTGATTGGCGCCTGCGGCAAAATAACTCTCGCCTTCACAAATAGAAATTAGAACATTAGTCTCTATATTTGGATTCACCGTCAAGTCTAAAGTAACCGTACTATCACAGCCTGCAACTGAGGTTAATACGGTGGTATAAATGCCACTTGTCGT
>CAYGRM010000280.1:0-9099 GCA_964352225.1 uncultured Saprospiraceae bacterium
ACATAAAAGGTCATAAAAAAAGTCATAAAAGGTCAGCGTCTAAAAAAAAACCGTTCAACGATTACTCCTCCTTCAAAATAATCGCATCAATTTGCGCTTCCTTCACCATCTGATTAAATTTTGGCAATTCATTCGCCTTAATCTTATTAAATAAATCCAATTGATCGTTAATTTCTTTCGTCAAAACATTTTTTACCTCAATCGCCTGAGCGGTAGGTGGATAATCACCACCAGAAACTAAGGAATTCAAATGTCCCAATTTATTCGTCAACTTAATCGGGAAATTCAATGGATCTTGCCGACTACGATTTTTAGTTTGGTAAAGCTCATTTTCAATCACGGTCATCATCGAATCAATCGCATTAGCTTGGTCAAAAATTGCTTTGGTCGAATCATCTTTCTTCAAGCGAGCGGTATAATTTTCCAATTGTGAACGCACATCTCGAATTTCGATAATTGCCTCATGCGCCTCACTCATTTTACTTTTTATTTCATTCAAAAAATCAAATTGCTCTTTCAAGCCTTTGTCATCCGTTTCAATTCTTGGATCTTTCCATATTTCAAATGCTACATTTTGCACCATATCATCAACCATTAATTCAACTTCATAATTTCCAGGCATAGCTTTCGGTCCATTGAGGCTAGCCCACCATAAAATCATTTTGTCAAAAGACTTTGCATCTTCATATCGCATATTCCAATTAAATCGATTGGCACCTTCTTCTACTTTTAATTTATCTTTTTCCTCCTTCGCTTGATTAGAATATTTACGGATTACGTTTCCTCCTTTTTCCAAAAATGACAAAGTCACTTCTGTGGAGTCAGTCAAGTTTTTGACAAAATAATTGACCATCACCCCGCCTGGATGATTGGTTCCTTCGGTCAAAGATTTTTTTCCACCACCACCTTTCATGCGATAAGCAGGCATAGGTTGATAAAGGTGAGTTTGTTTGTCTTTAAAATCTTTTTGCATTTGATGCAACGGAGTCAAGTCATCAATAATCCACAAGGATCGACCTTGAGTAGCTGCTATCAAATTATCATTTTTAACAACTAAGTCTGTGATCGGTACCATTGGTAAATTTAATTGGAATGGTTGCCATTGCACTCCATCATCAAATGATACATACATTCCCGCTTCCGTTCCAGCATACACCAAGCCAGCACGATTTGGATCAATTCTTACCACTCTCGTAAAGTGCTCGTCATCAATTCCATCCACCATTTTTTTCCAATTTTTTCCATAATCAGTCGTACGATAAATGTATGGTTTGAAATCTCCAGATTTGTACATCGTAGCTGCAATGTAGGCAATGGCAGGATCTGTAGGATGTGGTTCGATGGAGTTGATCATGATCCATTCAGGCATATTTTTGGGAGTAACATTTTCCCAATTTGCACCGCCGTCTTTGGTGATATGAACGAGTCCATCATCTGAGCCAGCCCAGATGAGCCCTTGTCTGATGGGCGATTCAGCTGCTGCGAAGATCGTACAGTAATATTCTACGGAAGTATTGTCTTTGGTAATTGGCCCACCAGAACTCACTAATTTAGAAGGTTCATTTCGAGTCAAATCAGGACTAATGATTTTCCAAGATTGACCTTCATCAGTCGAAACGTGCAAGTGCTGTGAAGCGGTGTATAATTTGTTTTTTTCATGAGGAGAAAAGAAAATAGGGAAGTTCCATTGGAAGCGATATTTCATTCCTTCGGCACCATGTCCCATTGGATTGTCAGGGTAGACATTCACCGAACGCTCTTGATCATTTTTATGATTTTTACGTTGTAAAAGTCCATCATAGCAACCTCCATAAACGATGTCGTTGTCAGTTGGATCGACGGCAATATGTCCACATTCGCAACCTGCAGTTGATTCCCAATCATCCTCTCCTATGGAACCACCTGCACTTCGATGTGAAATTCGAATGGTTGAATTGTCTTGTTGGGCGGCATAAATTCTATAGGGAAAATGATTGTCAGTCGAGACTCGATAGAATTGTGCAGTAGGTTGATTATGATACGTCGACCAAGTATCTCCACCATCATAACTTACTTGTGCGCCACCATCATCAGCCATAATCATTCGTTTTGGATTTTCAGGAGCGATCCATAAATCATGGTGATCACCATGTGGAGCATTGGCAGACTTGAAAGTTTTTCCACCATCGGTTGATTTATGATATTGAACATTTAAAACATACACGACTTCTTCATCTTGTGGGTCAGCATAAATTCGAGAATAATACCAAGCTCGTTGTCGAAGACTTCTTTCGTTATTTAATTCTTTCCAAGTTTCCCCTCCATCATCTGATCGAAAAACACCACCATCTTTGTTTTCAATAATGGCCCAAACTCGCTCAGAGTTAACCGGCGAAACGGTAATCCCCGAGATTCCCCAAGTTCCTTTTGGCAATCCTTTATTCGCAGAAATATTTTTCCAAGAGTTTCCACCATCTGTACTTTTCCAAATAGCGCTTCCATCTCCACCACTTTCTAAACTATAAGGAGTTCGTTTGATTTTCCAAGTACTCGCATAAAGTACTCTTGGATTATTTGGATCCATAATTAAATCAACCGCACCAGCTTCTGCATTGACAAACAAAACTTGCTTCCAAGTATCTCCACCATCATCACTTCGATAAATTCCTCGTTCGGCATTGGGAGCATATAAGTTACCCATCACAGATGCAAAAACGATGTTTGAATTTCGAGGATGAATTCTAATTCTACTGATGTGTCGTGATTTTTCCAGTCCTTTATATTGCCAAGTTTTACCAGCGTCTTCGGATTTCCAAATTCCATAACCAGAGGAAACATTTCCTCGTACAGTCACCTCTCCACCTCCGACATAAATTACATTTGGATCATATTCACTTACGGCAACTGATCCAATTGATCCACCAAAAAATCCATCTGATATATTTTCCCATTGGCGACCACCATCTTGCGTTCTCCAAACTCCACCTCCAGCAGCACCCATGTAAAATAAATTTGGTTTCCCTGGAACCCCGGTGGCAGTTGCTGATCGACCTCCACGAAATGGCCCAATTTCTCGCCATTCGACTGCTTTTAACAATTCTGCATCCATCATAGTGGGTGCAGGTTTATCTGTGTTTGGCTTTTTTTTGCGCTGCGCAAAAAGGGGTAAGGTGCTGATTATCAGAAAAATACAAAGTGAAAATTTTAGCAAAAATGCTTTTTTTGAAAAAGATTGGCTTCTCATGGCGAGTTTGGTTTAGTTGATTTTGTATTAAAAAAAATGAATTCGCAATTTAGAAAAATGTAGGGGCAATCCCTTGTGGATGAACAAAATAATATGAAATTTCCATAAAAAAGTAGTGGCAATCCCTTGTGGTTGCCCAGCGATGCGGGGACAACAATTAAATACATCCAAGAATTTGGAATTCCAACATACATGGCAACCACAAGAGATTGTCCATTGGGAAAACGCGCAAGTGTTTTTTGAATATCGATTTAAGAACAAGGACTTATGTGTTTTCCTTGGGGTTTGCCCCTACAAAAAAAACCATCCCGAATATTCGAAATGGTTTTTTTAAAATGATATACTGATTATAATCGATTTTAGAAAACTGACTTACTTTATGCTAATTCTTTTTGCAACTCTTTCAACTTATCAGAGAAAGCTCCTTTCCGTCTTCGACTCACTTCAATCTTTTCACCATCATCCATAATCAAATGAGCAGAATCACCTTTGATAAATTTTCGAATATAATTCAGATTGATAATATGACTACGATGCACTCTGAAAAAATTAAAAGGGGCAAACATGCCTTCGAAGGATTTTATCGTTTTTGATGCTATAATTTTGCTACCTCCTTTGATGTAAAAAATAGTGTAATTATCATCAGACTGCAAACGAATAATTTCATGAATGTGAACAAAATGCATTTCATCCAAAGAAGCAATCGTAATTTTTTTAAATGGATTCAAATGACTCAAATGACCTCTAAAAACTTCCAATCGATCCTTCATATCGTCTTCCTCTCGATTAGGTTTTATTCGTTCCACCGCCTCCACTAACATATGTGGATCTATCGGTTTTGAAATATACCCGATGCAACTGTAAGCGCAGGCTTTCACCGCATAATCTTGATAGGAAGTCACAAAGATTATTTCAAATTTGATATCATCTAATTTGTCTAACAAACTAAATACAAGTTCATTATTCAAATTAATATCAAGAAAAACGACATCAGGTTTGAGTGATTTGTCAGTCAAGGTCAAATAACCGTCCTCGATGTTTCGAGCTTCGGCAATGACCTCTACTTGAGGGCAATTTTTTTGGAGAATGTTTTTAAGGTTATCTAGGCTTGCTTGTTCATCTTCGATGATGATCGCGTGTAGATTCATAGTGTTTCCTTTTATTTATTTATTCACATAATAATACGCTAATATATAAATTATTACATATTTATTTTAGAAAACATATGAATTTTGATTTATTATAATGTAAATGTATTGTTATTTCAATGTATGATTCAAAAGAAAACTTACAGTTTTGAAACTCTTTCCAAGACTGTCTCAATTAATTTTACCACAATTTCTTTTGGAGTCGAACTAAATTCATTGGTTATTCGATTAGCTAAAATGGCATTAAATGAAATCGCTTGATGTCCTAAAATATTAGATAATCCATAGATTGCTGCAGTTTCCATTTCAAAATTAGTGCAACGTAAATTCTGATAATCAAATTTTCCTAAACTTTCAATCATATTATTAACTGCAATATTTGCCCTTAAAATTCTCCCCTGCGGAGCATAAAATCCAGGACAAGTCAAGGTAATTCCCTTTTGAAAATCAGCAGCTAAATTTTTAATCAAATCACTTCCCGCAGCTGCTATATATGGCCGAATTGGAAAATTAATTTTACTTCCCATAGTTTCCATAAAGTGTAAAAAAGTCATGTGTTCATCTGCATTGTTTTGGTAATCATAAAAATGCAAAAGTCCATCAATTCCAATTCCATAAGCTGACACTAACAATGTATTTACGGGAATGTCTTTTTGCATCGAACCTGAAGTTCCAATGCGCATGATATTCAAAGCAGTATGCTCCTCTTTTTCCATTCTAGTTTCAAAATCAATATTGACCAAGGCATCTAATTCATTCAAGACAATATCAATATTATCTGTTCCAATACCAGTAGAAATAACGGTGATTCGATTTCCATTTAATTCGCCGGTGTGCGTGACAAATTCGCGTTTTTGAGTTTTGTATTCAATTCGATCAAAGTATTTTGAAACCTTGGCTACTCGATCTGGATCACCAACCACAATCACATTTTTGGCAATTTGTTCAGGTCTTAAATTGAGATGATAAATGCTACCGTCAGGGTTGATGATGAGTTCGGAAGGTGGAAAGTGTTTCATTTTTTTATTGAAATTAAATGACATTGAAAATAAACTTATTCGCAAAATTAGCTTTTTATTTGTGGAAGTAATTGATCAAAAAATAATAAATACCAACTACTTAAATTTTAAATCATAAATAATCAAAAATGAGAAAAATATATCACCTTGCTAGTTGTTCCACTTGCCAGCGAATTATTAAGGAATTAGGCGGACTTGAAGATTTTGAAATGCAAAATATCAAGGAGGAAAAAATTAAAGCCAAACAAATTGATGAAATGAAAAAAATGGCTGGTTCTTATGAAGCTCTTTTTAGCCGTCGTTCGATGAAGTATCGTCCCATGGGATTGCATGAAAAAGAGATTTCAGAAAAGGAATATCGACAATTAATTCTAGAGGAATACACTTTTTTAAAACGTCCGGTGATAATTATTGACGATGAAATTTTTGTGGGAAATGCCAAAAAAGTAGTTGCAGCTGCTAAGGAAAAATTAGAAAAATAATTGCCGGCAAAGGCAGGTTCAATCCTTCAAAAAAAATATGGAGTATTGTAAAACCCTGAAGGTATCCGATACCTGAATTTTAAAACATCAACAAATGCCAGATAAAAAAGAAATAACTACCTTTTTCAAAAACCTACAAGATGATATTTGCGCTCAATTGGAAGCAGCAGATGGAGTTGGGAAATTTCACCAAGACCTCTGGGAAAGAGAAGGTGGAGGGGGTGGAAGAACCCGAATTTTTCTTGGAAAACATATCGAAAAAGGGGGCGTTAATTTCTCAGCAGTCGAAGGAGATTTGCCTGAAAAAATTTCCAAAGCTTTAAAAATTGATGCTGGTCAATTTTTTGCCACAGGAGTGAGTATCGTCCTACATCCCAAAAATCCACACGTTCCAATTATTCATATGAATGTTCGATATTTTGAAATGTCAAATGGTCGTTGGTGGTTTGGAGGAGGAATAGATGTGACGCCACATTATGTAGTGGAAGAAGACGCCAAGTTTTTTCATCAATATTTGAAAACAATATGTGATGAACACCACGAGAGCTATTATCCTGAATTTAAAAAATGGGCGGACGATTATTTTTATATCAAACATAGAAATGAGACACGTGGAATTGGAGGAATCTTTTTTGATCGGCTAAGTGCACAAGATGGTTTTGATAAAATGGAAAGATTTGATTTTGTGAAATCTGTTGGTAATGCCTTTTGCCCAATTTATCTGCATCTTTTACATAAAAGTAAAGACAAAGAATTCACCGCAGCACATCAAAATTGGCAATTTATTCGGAGAGGTCGGTATGTAGAATTTAACTTGGTCTGGGATAAAGGAACTAAATTTGGATTAGATACCAATGGACGAACCGAATCAATCTTGATGAGTATGCCGCCTTTAGCTAATTGGGAATATAATCATAAAATTGATGCTGATAGTGAAGAGGAGAAAACTCAAAAGTTACTAAGGAAAGGAATTGATTGGACGGAGGTAGTAAACAGTAAGCAGTAAGCAGCAGTATTCAGTAGTCAATTTAATCTGGCTACTGAATACTGTTTACTGTTATTGGCATAAAAGGGTAATTGGTCCAGTTTCGATAACATTACTTTTATTTCCTGCACGATCAACGATATAAACTTCATACACCAAGGTATCCAAAAAAACTCCAGTTCCTACAAAGTCTGCTCCGCAACCATCAGGTGCTAAATCTGGGTCAGGATGAATGCAACAGGTAGTATTAACTGTGATATACATTTCTCCAGAGATTCCATTGCCAACTCCTTGTTCGGGAATCACAGGTGCCGCCGCAGTCAACAATTCAGAACCATCTCGTAAGTCCTTAAAAAATACGGAAGGCTCACCATCAATTCCAATATCTCCGTCACCATCAGTAAATGAAATTGTTAAAACTGTTTTATCTTCAAGACCACCACCTTGTTGCATAGTATTTTTTGAGAAATTAATAAAGGCAATTTCAGGAGTATCCGAATAATCAGGTGGCTTGGTACAAGCGATAATCATCGCGATGGAAAGAAACAAAGTATATTTTAAGGCCTTCATAATTTTGGTATTTTTCTAATGATAAATAGGCTTTTTAATTTAACGGAAATCAACCTAATTTAGTTTAAGT
This sequence comes from uncultured Saprospiraceae bacterium, assembly GCA_964352225.1. GTDB lineage: Bacteria > Bacteroidota > Bacteroidia > Chitinophagales > Saprospiraceae > CAJQQY01. The sequence goes on from CAYGRM010000280.1 coordinate 7,498, forward strand.
TACGATATAATACTATAAAAGGTTAATCGATCAGCGGTTATATTTATAGACGATGATTTTACTTAAATAGGTTGGATTTTTTATAAAAACTCCTTATTCGATTCTTTGTAAATAACCGCAGTTATCACTTGGCCAACTGCTTCCAAAGTTTTTACATCGATAACCTCCATATTATCTGCATGGGTATGATGATAAGCGCCAAATCCAAAGTTTTCAGCTGGTAAACTAATAATATCTACCATGGGCATTCTAAAGTTTTTCATCACGAAAAAATGGTCGTCGGTAATCGTACCACCTGGTTTATCTATAAAGTAATTATCTTTTTTCATAATAGAGGCAAGCTTCCAGATTTTATTGGTCAGCACTCCTGCATTACTCAAGGAGTAGCCTTCTTTATAAAATTTTGCATCCTTTGCGCCAACCATATCCAGCAAAATTCCATACTTGACATGCTCTCTTTTGAGGTGAGGATTACTTCCCCAATATTGAGAACCAAGTCCCCAACTCTCTACATTACTACCTTTGTCGTCCCCATAATCTTCCGCATCAAAAAGGACAATATCGACACCCATTGGAATTGGATTTTTTTGTAATAATTTTGCAATTTCCAACAATACTCCTACGCCACTTCCTGCGTCATCAGCTCCCAAGATTGGATCACTTTGTCGAAGAGGATCAGGATCTTTATCTGCAAATGGGCGAGTATCATAATGAGCAGATAAGATGATTCTTTCTTGTACCTTTGGATTGTATCGAGCGATAATATTAGTTGCATTTAGCTTGACATTATTAAAGGTAGTAGCCTTAAAATCTTGCTCAATTACTTCAGCTCCAAACGATTTGAATTGACTTACTAACCATTCTTTGCATTTTCGATGACCTTCCGTATTCGGAACTCTTGGCCCAAACGAAACTTGTTTAGCTACAAATTCTTTAGCTGCGTTCCCGTCAAATTTTGGAATTCGAACTATATTGTTTTCCTGGGGAACTAACATTTTCTCATAATCATTATTCGGTTTTTCATTATTACATGCGGTAAAAACCAAAGCGCTGAGAACTATGAAAAAAATGGTTTTTGAAGAATAGTATTTCATTATTATTTTTTAAAATTTCATTAATTCTTTGTAGACTTTTCGCATCGGCAAACCTACAATATTGGAATAAGTTCCTGTTACTTTTTTTATTTTGCAAAGTCCAATCCATTCTTGAATGGCATAGGCACCTGCCTTGTCAAAAGGTTGAAAATTATCAACATAATAGTTGATTTCCTCGTCTGATAATTTATCAAAAACGACGGTAGAAACTCCTTTGAAAACTCGCTTTTTATTTTTGGATAAAAGACAAACACCCGTAATAACTTGATGTGATTTTCCAGAAAGCGTTTTCAAAATATCAAACGCATCATGAGCATCTTTTGGTTTGCCGAATATGGTATTTCCCATCACGACGGTTGTATCTGCAGTCAAGATTATTTCATCTGAGGTGATAAAATCTTTCACCTCTTCTGCTTTTTTCTCTGCTAGGAATTCTGCAACTTTTTCGGCAGGAAGAGTAGATGGATAAGTTTCTTCGATATCTTTGGTTTGGATATCAAATTGGAAT
>CAYGRM010000281.1:0-9003 GCA_964352225.1 uncultured Saprospiraceae bacterium
TGCTTTATTTTTTGTATGAGTTTTTGTTGTTTTTGTTGGTGATTTTTTTGTATAATTTAAATATTTTTCTGAATTTTTTGTATATTAAATCCATGATATTGCTGGAGATGTAGCCGAAAAAGCAAGTGATTTGGGAAGTACAATTATGGACAGAACTAATGACCTTGTTGAAAAAGCAAATGCTGAAGCGGCTAAAGATAATTTGGAAAATCAAATTGATGAGGCTTCGACTTTGGGAGAAAGATTAGAAAAGCATATCAAAGGAAAAGATATTTTAGATCAAAAAGATCCACCAATTGGATATGATAAATTAAATGAAAGTTTATTGGAAGGTAAGGATGATTTTTGGTCCAAAGCTGAAAAATATGCTGAAGGAGATTATAGCGGAAAAGGCAAAGATGAAACTCCTGCTGCCTCGAATGACATTTTTGCAAATACCGAGGAACGCCAAAAAAAATTAGAGGAAGCTCCTGAGAAAAAAGAACCATTTAAAGGAGAAATCAAAGGGTTTACAGATAATGACGGAGATGGTGATCCACTAATTGATGATGCCATTATTGACGAAGATTAATAATTTTCAGTAGGCAGTTAGCCAACTGCCTACTGAAAACTACCTACAATTAATGCATTCTATCCCCTCTTACTTCCAAGGTCTTCAACATTTCTTCTTCAAAATCTAAGTACTCTTGCCATCGTTTCATTACCTTTTCTTCGCTGGAATATTTCTTAGCTAAATTGATAAACATTTTATAATGAGCTGCTTCGGCTACCATCAATTTGTTATAAAATTCTTTTAACTCCTCATCAGAAATATAAAGTGACAACAATCTAAATCGTTCACAGCTTCTTGCTTCGATCAAGGCAAAAACTAATAATTTTTCAACCAACCGATCTTCCCAAGCTCCGTCTTTCTTTTGAAATTTCATCAAAGCATTTACATATTCATCTTTTCGTTGTTTTCCCAGAGTTAGATTTCGTTTTCTTAACTCTGCCAAAACCATTCTAAAGTGCCCCCATTCTTCCGTTACGATGGGTGCTAGTTCTTCCACCATATCAGTCTTTTCAGGATATTGTTGAATCAGAGTTATGCAAGAAGTCGCTGCTTTTTGTTCGCAATAAGCATGATCTGTTAGGATTTCTCCTAAGTCCATTTCTGCCATATTTACCCAACGAGGATCAGTTGGTAATTGTAATCCAAGTACTCTTTTGTGAGCTTCATCTACTTTGTTCATCATTACTTTTTTCTTAAAATTTACGTCAAAATTTGAGACACAAATTTACAAAATAGAAAACAAAAAGGTGTTACCGATTTCTCCATAACACCTTATTTATTTTATATTTTCCAATAACTTAATTGTTCAGACATTTAAATTGATCAATGAAAAAGTCCAAATTATATACTTCATAATCTTCATAACCAGTATCCCAAATAATTCTCACCATATCAACCTCGCCTTGATTCAAATCCTTCTCTTGACCTGCATTAATTCGAAATTGCCCCGTAAATGTATGCCGCTTTTCCAATGGATTATATACACCGTTATCAGATTGATTATTAACTAAACTTACACTTTTGCCATCAATCATTTTAATGGTTACTAAATTTCCTTTTGATAGCCCTCCAAATGACCTTTGAGCATCCAAAGTTTTAATTGAAATAAATAAATTTAGCAATAAAATTCCTCCTTTTATTTGAGTTAAGTTTCCTTCACAAATGATATAATCCTCTTCCTTCATATACCTCCTCATATCATCATCCGTAAAAGAAAATAAGACATCTCGTTCTACGTCTTTTCTATTTCTTCCCATAAATTCATCAATGCCATCAAACGCCAAATTACAATCTTTCGGAGGTGGGTTATACATAACATCTTTTTCAAGTGAATACTTTTCAAATTTTTTGGAAGCAATATAAAAATTGCCATCTTCTCGATAAGTATATTTTGAGTCTTGCAGTTCTATCTCTTTTTCCCTTTGTTTTCTACTCTTTCTGGAGTTTTTCTTTTTTGATTTTTTCCTGGAAGATTTCTGAACAATTTTTCCTTTTTTCTTTAACTTTTTTAATTCTTTTTTGATTTTTTTAGTTTTCTTTTTAGCATCATTTTCTAGGGCAGACACCAATTTTAACTGACGTTTTAATGAATTATACTGATCATCAGTTGCAGTTTCATTATTTTTTAACTCTTCCATCTCTTCCTCTAACAGTAATTTTGAAAATCTAATATCACTCTCTCTTTCTTTTGCTGATAACAGTTTTTCTTCTGTTTTGTCTAACAAATTATCATATTGTAAATGTTCATCATTTTCTCCTTTTGAAGTTTGTTGATCAAGAATTTTGGTGGGAGAGGCAATTTTTGAACTTTTTAGTTCTTTTTCTATTGCTAAATGAGTAGGGTTCGTTTTATCGAAATATTCCCATTTGCCTTCGGGGAACATTACTATTTTTTCACCTTCTTTATTTTCCTCAATTCGTTGAGCATCAGCAACTTGAGAGAAAATCAAAATAAAAAAGGTAATCAGGAGAAAATGTAAAAAAAATCTAACTTGCATAGTAGTGAAATTAATAAAAGATAAAAATAGTATTTGTAATATAGTTTGGTCAGTTAACTTTAAACATGCTATTATCAATATAACGAAAAAAAAGTTCGTTTGCATTATTGATTTAAAAGAGAAATTTAATTTTTTTAATACTTTTGAGATTCTCCTTAATAACTTTTCAATGAAAAGTATATCACATTAAAGTAACCATTTATTTTACGCTAAAAACCCGAGGATTGATTCAATCCAATTAAAAATTAATAACCATGAAAAAAAGCCTTTTATTTTTAACTATTCTAACCATTTTAGGTTGTGAAACTAAATCAGATTCGGGAAGTTTAACTTCTCCAAATATTATTCAAAAAGTAGATTTTAAAACTATACCTGTGACTTATCCTGAAGTAAAAAAAGACGAAACCGTTGACGACTATCACGGTACTGCCATCCAAGATCCTTATCGTTGGTTAGAAGATGACAACTCCAATGCAACTACGGATTGGGTTACTCAACAAAACAAAGTAACTTTTGGTTATTTAGACAAAATTCCTTACCGGGAATCCATTAAAAATCGGTTGAAAGAAGTTTGGAATTTTGAGCGTTTTGGTACTCCATTCAAAGAAGGTGGAAAATATTATTATTTCAAAAATGATGGATTACAAAATCAAGCTGTCTTATATGAACAAGAATCTTTAGATGGCCCTTCAAAAATCACGCTTAATCCTAATGAATTTTCGGATGACGGAACGACTTCCTTGAGTAGCTTAAGTTTTAATAAAACTGGAAATTTATTGGCTTATCAAATTTCAGAAGGTGGGTCTGATTGGAAATCTATCTATATCAAAGATTTAAAAACTGGAGAAACGCTCAAAGACAAAGTCAATTGGGTGAAATTCTCAGATATAAGTTGGTTCAACGATGGGTTTTTCTACAGCCGATATCCTGAGCCAAAAGAGGGTTCTGAACTTTCAGCAAAAAATGAATTTCACCAAGTCTTTTATCACAAAATTGGAACTGATCAATCTGAAGATGTTTTGACCTATTCTGATCGAGCCAATCCACTCCAAAGTGTATTCACTTTTACTACTCAAGATGAAAGATTTTTAATTTTATCAGTAAGTCGATCTACAAGTGGTAATGCTTTGTTTTTCAAGGACTTAACTAAAGAGGATACTGAATTTATTCCGATTTGGGAATCTTTTGACAATGACTTTTCAGTAGCAGATAACGATGGAAATAAATTGTTAGTGATGACTAATTATCAAGCACCTAACAATCGTATTATTTCCATTGATACAGACAACCCTGCAGAAGAAAATTGGAAAGTGATGATTGAAGAAAATAAAGATGATGCCCTACAAGGATTAGATATTATTGGAGGAAAAATCATTGCAAGTTATATTCATGATGCTTCCAGCAAAATTAAATTTTTCACTTTGGAGGGAAAATATGAATCTGATTTGAAGCTACCAAGCATTGGTTCAGTTGGAGGATTTAGTGGAAAAAAAGATGACAACCTAGCTTTCTTTTCCTTCACTTCTTTTACTCGACCAACCACGGTGTATAGTTTAGATATGGGTGCCAAAAAAATTGACATTTTCAAAGCACCTAAAGTTGATTTCAAATCAGATGATTATACCACGGAACAAGTTTGGTTTAAGAGCTACGATGGTACAAAAGTTCCAATGTTTTTGACTTACAAAAAAGGATTAAAGTTAGATGGAAAACGACCAACACTTTTATATGGTTACGGTGGATTTGATATTCCGGTATTACCATCATTCAGAGTGTCTAATACCGTTCTCTTAGAAAACGGAGGCATCTTCGCTGTTGCTAATATTCGAGGAGGTGGAGAGTTTGGAAAAAAATGGCACAAGGCAGGAACTCTAGAAAACAAACAAAATGTCTTCAATGATTTTATTTCAGCTGCTGAATATTTGATTGCAAAAAATTATACCACGCAAGAAAAATTGGCTATCCAAGGAGGTTCTAATGGAGGTCTTTTGGTGGGAGCTTGCATGACGCAACGACCAGATTTATTTAAAGTCGCATTTCCTCAAGTTGGAGTTTTGGACATGTTGAGATATCATAAATTTACCATTGGTTGGGCTTGGGCCACAGATTATGGTAGAAGTGATGATCCCGAAGCATTCAAATATTTAATTAAATATTCGCCATTGCATAATATAAAAGAAACAGAATATCCAGCAACCATGGTGACCACGGCAGATCATGATGATCGAGTTGTTCCAGCGCACTCTTTCAAATTTATTTCCGAGCTGCAGAACAAACATCAAGGAGATAATCCTGTATTGATTCGAGTCGAAACCAGCGCCGGTCACGGAGCAGGCGTTCCTACTGACAAACAAATTCAAAGTGCAGCTGACATGACAAGTTTCATGTTATACAATATGAAAGAAGATGTAATTTATGATCTGAAAAATTAACGGTGAATCATAAACGGTGAACGGTGAACATCCTCAAAATGTGAATTTCGAAATTACACTTTGAGGAACTTAGCCGTTCACCATTCATCGTTAACTATCAAAAAACACACTATGAAAATACAGAGAATCGAAGAGTTCAAAATTAATAAAAAACAACATTCCATCATTAGTGAATTACTCAAATTGTGTTTTTCCGCCTACCCTTCCAATCGTTCTTTTTACAAACAGTTTCCAAGCTTTAGATACTTAGTTTTTAAAGAAAAAAAATTGATCGCACATTTAGCAATTATTCATCGAATGATAAAAGTTGGCCAAGAAAATTTTGCTATTTTTGGTGTCTCTGATTTATGTGTCCATCCTGATTTTCAACAAAAAAAGGTGGCAAGTGTATTACTTGAGGAGTTAGAGACTTTAGGAAAAAAACACAATATTGATTTTATCACTTTGATTGCACATGAGCAAAAATTTTATAAAAAAAATGGATTCCAAGTTTACAATAATAATTGTAGGTGGTTAATTATTAATGAACAACAATCACTCGGACTTGCTCAACGAAACCTAGGTAATTCGTTGATGATCAGAGCTTTAGGAGAAAAAAACTGGAATAACGGGATGGTAGATTTTCAAGGCTGTCTCTTTTGATTTTTTCACCACAGATTAGACAGATTTTCACAAATAAAAATACAACCATAATAATCTGTCAAAATCTGTAAAATCTGTGGTGAAAAAAATATCGCTAGCGCAAATAAAATTTCATAAAAAATATACCAATTAAAAATTAAATAAAACCATGCAAAAAGTTCAAAAATATTTAAAAGATAATCAAAAAAGATTTTTAGAAGAATTACTTGACCTCTTAAGAATTCCTTCGGTAAGTGCTGATGCAGCCTTCACCAAAGACGTACAAAAAACTGCAAAATTTGTGGCTGATAATTTAAGAAAAGCTGGTGCCGATAATGTGGAAATTTGTGAAACTAAAGGTCACCCAATCGTCTATGGTGATAAAATTATTGATAAAAATTTACCAACCGTTTTAGTTTATGGTCACTACGATGTGCAACCTGCTGACCCGATTGAATTGTGGACTTCTCCCCCATTCGAACCCGTGATCAAAAAGACAAAAATTCATCCTAAAGGAGCCATCTTCGCTCGAGGTTCTTGCGATGACAAAGGTCAGATGTTTATGCACATCAAAGCATTTGAAGGAATGTTAAAAACAGACAACTTACCTTGCAATGTTAAATTCTTAATCGAAGGGGAAGAAGAAGTTGGGTCTACAAACCTTACTCCTTTTTGCAAAAAGAATAAAAAGAAATTGGCTTGTGATGTGGTGCTCGTTTCTGATACTGGAATCATATCTAACAAACAACCTTCGATTACGACTGGTCTTCGTGGATTAAGTTATGTTGAAGTTGAAGTGACTGGACCAAATCGAGATTTACACTCAGGACTTTATGGAGGAGCGGTGGCGAATCCGATTAATATTTTGAGTAAGATGATTGCTTCATTACATGATAAAAATGGGAAAATAAATATCCCTGGATTTTATTCTGACGTGGTGACGGTGAGCAAAGCGGAACGAATAGAAATGAACAAAGCCCCTTTTAATTTAAATGATTACAAAAAATCTATCGGGTTAAAAGACATAAGCGGCGAGAAAGGTTACACGACCTTGGAGCGAAATTCGATTCGTCCGACTTTGGATGTCAATGGAATTTGGGGAGGCTATATTGGCGAAGGAGCGAAGACTGTTTTGCCAAGTAAAGCCTATGCAAAAATTAGTATGCGATTAGTGCCGAATCAAGATCCTGATACCATCACTAAATTATTTGCGGCACATTTCAAAAAAATTGCCCCAGATTCAGTTACCGTGAAAGTGACCCCTCATCATGGTGGTGAACCAGCTGTAACTCCAACCGATACCGTGGAGTACAAAGCTGCTCACATGGCAATGAAAAAGACTTTCAAAAAAGATCCAATTCCACAACGATCAGGAGGAAGTATTCCTATCGTTTCGATGTTTGAAAAAGTGTTTGGAGTGAAGACTGTCTTGATGGGATTTGGATTGGATTCTGATGCGATTCATTCACCAAATGAGCATTATGGATTGTTTAATTTCTATAAAGGGATTGAGACGATACCTTACTTTTTTGAGTATTATGCGGAGTTGAAGAAGTAGTTTTTTTAATCAGCGGCTAGTTTATATCTAGCCGCTGATTAAAATTCATGAAAATATCTAAATATATTTTTAATCAAAACCGATCAACATATCCTGCGCCCATTGAAAATAAATAGCTAGATGCTTAGCGTTTCTACCTTTTGTCGATAAATCAAACAAAGGATGTTGAGTCACCATTTTTTGGTTTTTGATCAATACAATCATCCCACCATATTCATCCCAATCATCTAATCCAATTACCTCAACTTTAGCATTAGGCCTGAGGTGAAACATACCTTTCACTTCTGCATCAAATGGAAAGGCAAGATTATTTCGAAAATACAATTTCCAATTTTCCTCATCGCTCATTTCAGGAATTCGGGTCATTATTTTATACATCAAATTTTTATCTTCGTCCTCATCCAAATAATACCATTTATGTTTGTGAAGATTTTGGCGATAAGTGCTGTTTGTTTCATTTTGAGTATCTCTTGGTTTTGCTTTTACCAAATCATCAGGAGAAAACTTATGCTCTGAAAAATCATGATCATAAGCTAATAAATTTTCAATATAATCCTCTGGCATATTTTGTATGGTGATACTGTCAAATTCTACTTCATAAAAATCTCCCGCTTCATTTCGGTAGGCATCAATAACTCTGCCCTCCCAATTTTTCATATTTACTTCTGGAGCAAAATCAGCCTTCACATTTTTATTAACTTTTACAGAAGAATCAATTTTAAACTTTGGACGCGTGATCGGCACATTGAAATCATCATCAATAAAATCACCCATTTGACTCAAAAAATCTCCGATATCATCAGCGTCCATTCCCATTTCTTCAAATGGATTATTAGGCATCTCCGATATCATTTGTTGATAAAATCCTGTCAGGTTTCCATCCTTTTCTGCTTGTACCAAACCATCTCTAATCTTTGTCAGATGAGTTAAAGAGTTTTGCATTTCCTCCAACATTTCGTCCATCCCATCTCCTTCTTTTTTTGCTTTACTTAGACCTGTTAACATTTTCCCCAAATCAGATTTTCGCAAGTCTTTGATTTCAGCACTAGTCCTCTTAGTTTGATTTTTGAGGTAGTCCAGTTCTCTATTTAGGCGATCTATTTCTTGTTGAAGTACATCTACTGTAATTGCTTTGGACTGATAATCAAGCATTTCAGTTTCTAAATTCAATTGCTCTATTTCTAATAATTTATCGACATCTCCTTGCTGATATGCTTCGTTTATTTCTTGCATCAGACTGTGAAATAATTCCGCTTCTTCTTCATCTTTGGCTTTGTCAGGATGAAAGTGAGTTGATAACTTTATAAATACTTTCCGAATATTTCGTTGTTCTTCTTCATCTGGTTTCACTCTAAATTCAGCAAATAAATCTCGCATTTTGGCTCGTTGATTTTCTTCAAAGTCAAAATCCCCGTTTTCCAATTTTGCTTTATGCTCTTTATATTTTTCATACTCCTCCCCCATATCAGACTCTCCCATTTCTTCTTTCATAATTTTCATTTGCTTTCTTTCCTCTGGCATCAAACTTTTAAGCTTTATCAACTTATTGAGCAAACTAATAATTTCTTGACGCATATTATCCATATCTTCCATTATCCGAAAGTATTGACCAGAAACTTTTAATTGGATATCCGATATTTCTTGCTGCGTATTCGCTAATCGAGTTTTTAGACTCTTCAAAGTTTTTCTCGTTTTATTCAATTGCTTTTGAAGGTCTTTGATTGTTGCCTCCTTTTGTAACATTTCGGGGCTTTTGCTTACTTCTTTACTCATAGTTGGGTGGATGATTTTGGTTCTTAGACAAATCTTGTGGAAACAACTTTGAGAACTCCGAGGGGAAGG
>CAYGRM010000282.1:0-8991 GCA_964352225.1 uncultured Saprospiraceae bacterium
ATTTGTTAGAGGTCGATCAAAAGTGCCCTTTCGTGTATATACCATAGGTCCAGAGGACCAGCGCTAGCGACGATATTTATTGTGTTATAAGTTTGGGGCGAGCGGATACAACTACCATACAAAATCCCAATTAATCTATGACTTTGTTATGTAGACTAGATATATACTATTAAGGAGATGTGTATTCTTTGACAATGCTGCAATTAATGGATAATTAGAAATGTATTGTTAGAAATACAACATAGTCGATGCGTTCAATTGCTTGAAATTAATCTTCTCAGATACACGAACATTAATTATCTACAAACTGAATTAATTTGAACTTTTTAGAGTATATTTAAAAAGAAATTGATCATCAAAGATTAGTACTTCACTTTACCTAAATTTATAAGGCAAAAAATATTAATCTAAATATCTGGTAATCAGATGCTAATAAAGTAATAATAGTATTATTTCACTCCTTAAACCACAAAATCATGAAATATCTTTTACTATTTTTTTTTACTTTTTGCTGTTCAGCCATTTATGCTCAAACGCAGATCGGCAACGATATTGACGGCGAAACACTAGGTGACCTATCCGGTCATTCGGTCTCGCTGTCCATGGACGGTACTCGTGTGGCTATCGGAGCGATTTTGACGGAGCATTACTTCGTGATATAAAAAGTCATTTAGCCAGCTAAACTCCTTTTTTTACGCCTCGTACTGACTCAGCCAAAATCATTTCGTAAGGCAGTAAGAGGTTTTGAGACAGGTTCTAAGTCAAAAATATAACTCGCTGGAAGATTTCGATAAAAGTTATAACTTGTTTAAATTTGGAAATTGACCTGAGTAATTACCATAATTTTAAATAACCGATTATTATTCTACAATTATGAATAACAACCTGCATAAGTATTATAAAAGTTCAGGTGCTATGCACCGAACCGTACGAAGTAGCGCAGCTCATGAGCCAAGCAAACACTTTATTGTTTCGCAAGCGGAACAAATTGACTCGGCGCAGAGTGCCTTGACCTTTTCTGAAATCTATTATTCAATTTGTTATCCATATTTCCTGCAACTTAAACACCCACAAACTGTAAATATGCACCTGAATCGACTATCCTTACTCCTATTCTTCTTGAGCTTCTGCTTCCTGACGCCCGGTCGTGCCCAAGTAATTGGGGAACAGGTGATCACCGGAGCCTACAACAAAATCTCAGAGCCGCAATCTTGGAATTTACCAATTCGTAACTTGGGGCGGGGAGAATTTTATGAGGTCAAAACCCAACATATACGCAATCCTGAGTTGAAAAAAATCAAAAAGAACAAGTCGCAAAAAATCACCTTTGGTAATGATCGTCAGCTCTACTACTTTATTGGAAAGCTGAAAAGAAAAGATTTAGCTAGGATCAACTATTCTTTTAAAGTGGAAGGCCCTATCTATTACGAAGATTCGAAGACTGTCTACCAAACTATCGAGCTGGACGAAAATGGTGACTTGGTTTCACAAACATTTTACCATAAAAATGGGGAGATAAAAATGGTCAACATCATTGGGCAGCATGATGACTTCAGTCGGGTAATCAGTTATGACAAGAATGGTAGTATCAGCACGGCATTTACGAACAATACTTACAGTAACGTTCTAATAGAAAATCATCCGCAAAGAGGTACTGTCAATCAAGCCTTTTGGTCGAAGAACGAGATTAAAGCCAATGTTTTGTGGAGCCCCGGCTACCTTTACATCGGCTGGCCGCATATTGGGTCGTTGCACACCGACAAAGGCTATGTGCTAACAGGCTTCCATTACCCACTTGATCTTGAATTGGGGAATGCCTCCGTACTGTTTATAGAAAACGTAAAAACGGACTCCTGCTTCTGGAGTTTGATCATTGATGGAAAAATCAGAGAACTGATCCCTGCGAGTATCGAAGAAAAACCAGACATCGAAGAATTGTACAGCAATACGCAGGCAGAGGTTCTAAACTTCCAACGGATAGGGACCCAAAATGGTAAGTGGCAAAACAAGGGCAATTATAATGACAAGATGAAAGTGATGTACGAGCAAGAGATGGTAACGATACAGACTAAAAATAGTGAGTCCCTAAACGGCTATGGTATTGTATTGACCAATAAAGACAATTACGGTGCGGGCGATAACGTCATCCTGAAAGTTGGATTTTTTAAAAACGGAAAACTACATGGACTCGGGTACAGCGCCAACCTGCAATACGATTTGGGTTACACGCCAAAAAACACCTCACTAGCCAACCTCAATGGTATTGACTGGAAAGTGGATTTTGGTTTTTTCGATCAGGGAGCAATAAGTCGTGGCGGTAAAATCTATACAGAAAAGCCTTACCCCACTAACCTAGATGTTTTCTCCGAAACCTTCGACGAACGTTACAAATGGATGGGAAGGACTCCATTTTCAAACTTATCAAACAGCACCATACCATTCAGTAAGGTTAGTAAGGAGTTCTATTTTTATTTGCCTGCGTTAAACCGAAAAATAGCCGCTCAGGATATTGACTACGCAAACAAAACGATTACGCTCTTCACCGATAAAGAAGGAGAATATGTAACGCTTTCTGCCAATGATGACATCTGGGCTTTTAAATCTGATATCAATAGCTATAGGGTAAGCTGCCCTACCGTGGTGGCGGAGCAAAAATACGTAAGAAAGCAAGTCCCCCTCTTCCAGAGCTCTTCAGGATCCACCACTACCACCAGAACCGTACATGGCGTTTATTACGATAAAGTAATTACCACTAGAACCTCCGGGCCAACGAAAACATTCTATACGGAGAAGGTGGTACAGGATGGGTACAAGAATGTGACCTGTACGCAATGCAATGGTCTAGGCTATCTGATAAAGGACAAACAAGAAGGTGCTTTCTGCAAAATCAACTTTGATCAGTAAGGCCCCCGCTGCGTATCGGATTGATATCAATGATTTGCAGCAAGGTTGCTATATCGTGAAGCTCATTTTAAACCAAAAAATATATACTGGTCGATTTATAAAAGTGGATTCAATTCGCTTTCCTTCCTAAAGGAATACGGCGGTCTGCAAATTGATTTTATTAGATATAAAAGCTCAATCATCTTTTGGTGGTTGGGCTTTTTTGGGTTGGTCTGTAATCTTGTTTTTAAAAACTTGTGGATGCTAATGATAGCGATAGTTCTCCTCTTTTGGGTAATACTGCCTCTCATTTTAAAAAGGGGTCTCTTGCTGGGACTCCATCTCCTATCACAATATAGTCCTCGTTAACTTCTAACACCTTAAACTCCCTATCCAACAGATGAATTACCGTACTCTTGGCATCATAGAAAATCGTAGGACTAAATCCTTGATACCCTTTAGCAATATGTGGGGTGAGGGCAAAAGTCGATGGATTGGGCATCCCACAATACATGATGGTAAATTTTCCTTTCAAAAAACCTTTTTTGATGGAGAGTAAGGAACCGGTGTAGATTTTATATTCCATTGGGTGAGTTGAATTGATAACAAAATACTAATGTATACTTTTTGGGATGAAATATGAAAGCTCCTGATTGTAATCCCGAATATTTTCGGGATTACAATCAGGAAAGCTCAATCATCTTTTGGTAGTTTGACTTTTTTGAGTTATTGATTATTTTATTTCAAAACAATAGAATGGAGTTGTGCTGGATAGCGGGGTTCATCAATAGAAGGTAAAGCCTTGGGGAATGTTGAGCACCACCTTGCAAAGGCGTCGCTAGTGGGGAACTACCAAAGATGTAATTCCAGTAGTTTTAAAACTTAAAAATTATTTTTTATAAAAAGAGAGATTAGCATGAATTTTCATGATAACCTCTCTTTCCACTCATACCATTAAGTTTTATTTCCTTTTTAAACTCAAAATTGCACTTCCAATATATTAATCAAATTCAATTATATTTTCATAATTAGCTTTATAAAATAATTGAACTAGAAATTTAGAATCCCATGCAAATGCAGTCTTTGAATTGTAGTTTGGAAAAAAAACTTTCCCTATTCCATTTTGGAAATATACTTTTTGAATAGCACGCCCCTTTCCTTCTGATACAAATAAGGTTTTATTGGTAGCTATGTCTTTGATTTTAATAAAGTATTCTCCATTAGGAACTTGATACCCAACTACAGATCCTAATTCAAATTCGAATGCAGTACCTACCCAATCTGAATAAGATTTAGTTTTAGACATACTTCCATTTCGTTTTCTTTTCATTGGCTTGATTTCAAACCTTTTGAAATAAGTATTTGCTACGTTATCCTCTAAAGCTTGAATCCAACTGAAAATTTTATCTTTATCTTCCAATTTGTTTTTCTGATCTTCAATTTCAGAATCTTTCTGTTCGAGTTCGAGTTCATGTCTTTCGGCTTCTAATGTTCGCGTTTTTTCATATCCCTCAATCATGGTTTTATAAGCTAAAATTTGTTCTTTGACATTTTTCAATTCAGCAGATTGTGAAGAATTATTTGAAAGAAGTTCTAGTTCTCTCACCTCTAACTTTTTCTTTTCTTTTTTAAGATTTTGAATTGTTTTGTCTCTAGCTTCGATGGTTTTTTTATTGGCTTTATTTTTACCTTTTAAAGATCTATTTTCAGCCTCTAAAATTAATTCATCAGCAGTTTTAATAGTCGAAGAGTCTTTTCGATTAGTAATCAAAGTCAACTCACCTTCTATTTCACATTTTTCATAATCCTCCATTACCTCGCGGTGAGATTTGGATGGAGATTGGTTGAAATTTCCTTGTTGTGCGTAAACACTTGTAGAAAAAATTAAGGTAAATATTAAAAAGAAGCATTTTATCTTTTTCATGATTTTAGCATTTTAGTGTATTTGGAAATGGATTGCCTCAATTCAAAAATATCTGTATCGATATCTTCTCCAGCTTTGCATTTTTCAATTAACCGCGGTATTTCGTCATATTTGATCAGCAGCAGTTTAAAGGTGGTGCTTTCCACCATCATTTTCTTTTCTTCCAAAGTAAGATTCTGTTTTTTCTTCTGTAATTTTTCTAAAAAGTAGAGGTGCTTTGGAATTCCATATTTGAGAATTACTGCATCAATACTTGTGTAAATTGATTTTAAATCTTTGCAACCATCACCACCTAATTTTACTTCTTCTTCATCTTCCCAAATACTAATTTCTACACCTGATGATTCTGTTTGGATTTTTGCAATAAAATTTTTGGAATTGAAGGAACTCATGGTTAAGTAGGTAAAAAAACACCCTAAAATAAATCCCCAAAACATCCAACTTTTTAAGATAGAACTGATAAAATCCCATAAGGTCATTCCAACTGTTCTTGGATTTGTAGCTGAATTACTCATAATTGAATTAATTTTTGTGTGAACTTTTTGGTGAAAAACAAAAAGCATTTCTCACGGTTTTTAAAATTATTTAGAAGTAAAGTCCAACTCTTACTCTGCTTCCAAATAGTAATATTTTATTGGTTAGTAATTTCCATATTCTCCAATTCAGAGTATGATTCTTTGACAAAAACTAGATTGAAATCATCACCGTTACTGTAGATTGGAGTAATGGTTCCAAAAATTTTAATTTTAGAATTTTCTGGTAACGGAAGGATGCTAGTTAAAACTAGCATTGTACATCCATCATCAGTTGATTCCACAAAATAGAACCCTCTACTATGAAAATAAAAGGAACTTAATACTTGACAATTTGTCAATATTATTGGGATGTTCGCATAACGTCGAATGTCCTTAGCAGCAACAGCTAATCGAACTTCTTCAGTTGATGTGATTGAATAAGGAGCTAAATCAGGAGATTCACAGCTCCGATAAACTAATAGGAATATTCCTATCTTGAATACCATTTTCCAAAAAAAGGAAAATGAAGATCCGGTACTTCTTTCCATTGGAATAAAGGCTTTAATGGCTGAATAATTCTAAAACGCATAATCGGTTCGTGCCGACTACTAGAATCTTCAACAGGTTAAAAAATGTATTAAAGCCCGCTTAGGTGGGAATGGCAAGAGTTGAGTTCAATTAATTATTATTTGGGATTCCAAATAAAAGGTTATAATTTTGCCAGCCTAAAAATTCAAGTTCCCTAGCGGGGCGAGAATCTAGAGGCAGGCTGGTACGAACAGCTTTGCCTCTTATTATTTTCTCTTCCTCATCTTTTTACAGAAGTGAGGTGTACTTCTTTTCTCATTCTTCATTGAAGACTTATTGATCGTTTTCATTATTGGTTTTTAAGGCGGTGTTTTTATAGGGCATACTTATAGGAATTAATTTTTTTATATATATTTGTGTCTCTTCTTCATCATATCAGTAAAAATTAAAAGCATTTCGATTTTGATAATAAAGATAGTGTATTTGATACTTTATGATGCCCATGCTATTTCTATTTTTTTGTTTGAAAACTATTTTTATCGTATACAAACTTGTACAAGTTAATACAAAGAATGGTTAGAGGATTTAAGAAGATTATTTGACCCAAATCAATAATTAAATTCACACAAAATGAGCATATATCTTCATCCGTTTTCCTTCCGTAGATTATTAGAAAAAATTACCAATAAATCAAATGAATTAATTATGGATGAAAATCCAAATGCTACTAAATTTTCTTTAGAAAGTATTGACAATGATAAGGGAGGTTTTTTTGGAACGAAGACCCAAGGGAATGAACATCAAAAACGCAACACTATTCCGTATTTTATTAATCTCGGTTTAGCAAAAAAATATAATGATGAAAATTGGGGCAGAAAAAAGTATGCACTTAGAGGTTTTAATTCACGAATTTTACAGACTTGTTATAAGGATTATCAAGTAGCTTTAAAAAATCTAAAAAATGATAAAGAGGCTCAATTGATTAAAATACCCAAAAAGTATTGGGATATATTTCTTGACTTCATCGGTATTGAAACAATAAATTTTATTGAAGAACTAAAGCCCTTAGAAAGAGAGGTTTTTGTTAAGAAAAATAGTAGCGTATTTCCAGATGGAAAAGAATTAGAGTTAGGTAATAATCAATCAGAAAAAATAATATACAACTGTTATTATCTTGAATCGAAAAGGAAAACAGTCATCCAAGGGTTTCTTGCAGAATTTACTTTTCAAGATGATATTCCAAGTAAGGTGGAAATAATCAATACACCAAGTAAAGAAGATTATTTTGGAGAGGTTAAAATTTTAGGAGATCATAGTGATCTTCACATCATTGCTCAAACTAAAGGTGACAGTAAAAAAGCTCGCCCACTTTCCATAGTTATTTCTCAAACCTCCAGAAAGATTTTTCAAGACCTTAAAATTTTAGTCGGGAATTTCATCAACATAGGCGAACAATCCAATGGTATTCATGGTCCCATTTTATTAGAAAAAATATCCGTTAATGATAACGACGTTCTCTCGAATTCTTTGATAGAAGCTTTTCTATATCATTCTAAAGCGCAAATTTCTCAAGGAGGGTTTTTAAAAACAGATGATTTTGAAAAACATGTTTCAAAGATTTGCCCTGATTGGAAGTCCGAAAAAGCACTTTTCGAAAAAATGGAGGGAAAATGTTATGAAGTTTTTATCCTTAGCAAAAAAGGTAAACAGGATTCCTCCAATGAACAACTAAATAGAATTGAAAAGGCATTATTTCGTTTTGGAGAAAAAGGAAGTCTTATTTGTAAAAGCATATTTCCAACAAGCCCTAGGACATATAATGGACATCTAGAGTATCACTCAGAGTTTAAAGCTATACTTTTTTTACATCGAGAAATCAATCAATCAGCTACTTATCAGATTGTTTTAGATTTACATGATGATCATTTGGAAGAGATAAATAGTGTGTATAGTGGAATTACTCAGGATGGAACTCTAGCTGCAGGAAGAGCAAAGTTTTTTGAAATTACTCAAGAAGTATTTGATAAATCTAAACCAGAGTTATTCGATATGTTTGATAACGAAGCTCAAAATTTACTTAAAGAATATACTAATTTGGAAGATTTCTTTTCAGGAAATTCTGATAACTTTTTAGATAATACTAATGTATTTTACGAGGATACTAGTTTTACTTTTAGCGATGGTAATTTTATTTTAGACAAACTTCCTGGTATTTATTATTATTACCGAACACGAACCATAAGAGGGCATTATCGAAAAATAAAAAGATATCCTTTTTTGATAAAAGAAGATGGTAACTTTTTAGTAAAAGTGAAAGCAAATGGAGATAACTATACCGCTACAGGACGAGCATTTAGAAAGAATGATCGAGTTTATATGCACCTTTTGAAAAAGGATAAATATGATGGCTTAGCTATATTATATCCTAATTGGAAAAAGTTAGGAGAAGAAAATGAAATTATCCAAGCTGTTTATGCGAGCACTTCTAAGAAAGATCATTTGATGGCAGGTAGGTTATTTTTTAAGCGAGTTTCAAGTGGAACTTCTGAAGATGTCTTTAATGCCATGGATCCAATTGATATTGATATTGATAATGAAAAGCATTATGATATAATTGAAAATGAGGTCGAACAAAAAATTGTATCCAGTTTAATTGGACAAATTAATAACTATGTTGCTGTTCGGCATCCTAACCAAGAATCTCATTTCTTACCTGGAGAAGACTTATTCTATGCTGCCTGTTATCATGGAAGGTTAGGAACACAAGAAGGGGACAGTAAAGCATTGGAATTATTGGAAACTTCTATATTAAGCGGTGGATTTCGTAACATTGAACTTATTAGAAAAGAATTTGAAACAGAAGGATCATTTTTTAATATTAAAAATGCATTTAGAAGTTTGCCTAAAAAATATTCGCCAACAACTTATCAAGAAGATGATATTATTGAATATTTAGAATCTTTGCTTTTGGAATTATTTCCTGAATCCTCGATAACCCAATCGCCCTACTCCTAAAAAAAATATAAAAGCACCAAAGCTAGCCACAATGTTTATTTTGTTACAGGTTTGGGGCGAGCAAGATATTCATCCTTTTTTTTTGAAAAAAAACAATCAACATAGTCTTAATTCTGAAATACCAAA
>CAYGRM010000283.1:0-8968 GCA_964352225.1 uncultured Saprospiraceae bacterium
CGCCGATGCCGGTGTAGCTCAGTTGGTAGAGCAACGCATTCGTAATGCGTAGGTCTGCAGTTCGAATCTGCACTCCGGCACCATAAAATCAATGAGTTATGAGCTTTCTCCCTTTCCCCATTACACTGTGTGACGCATCAGGTGACGCATAAAATCAACTAGGAGAGATAGCTATGTCACAACCAACCTTCAACGACATCCCTAAAGTACCTCAGCGGCAATTGGCGTGAACAGGAGGCGGCATAGTGGTCTGACTAATAATTGCTCAGCATCACTTTATAAGGGGCGGCTTCGGTCGCCCTTTTCTTAGGTGGGTTTTCCCAGAAATGGTATATCTTCGGGACATCTACCAAATCTATGAAGAACGAATTATTGAAGTGACCACAAGAGACAACAAACCTTATACCGACTATGGCCCTCCGCAGGGTAAACCCGTTGGATTTTTCAATCGGCACTTGGTGCCTATGTTGGTGGAATTTGAGTTAGAAGAAAGGCTAATCACGGAGTCATTTACCTGTTTCGTGATTTCGATCGGGGATCAATGGTTTCTGCTTACGGCAGGACATTGCATCGAATATATCGAAAAAGCAAAAAACCATGGAGCAAGCGTCAGTTGTAGTTTGATTGACTTTGCTGGTGATGGGGCCAAAGACAACCATCCTATCCCCTTCGACCTGGACAACTCGGACCCCTTTGCCTTTTGCGAGGGCGGAGCGGACTACGGGCTATTGGCGCTCCATACTTTTTACAAACGACTCTTCAGGCACAACAGGATCAAGCCGTTAAACGAGAGAGTCTGGGATAGCGAACCGGTGTGCCCGGATGGATTCGCTTTGTTGGGTTGCGCCTCCGAATGGGCGGATGTTCAGCCGAATTTTAACGGAATCACCACGACCCTGCATCCCATAAAAGAGCTTCCAGAAAAGCCATGGCATTTTGAGGAAACGGACATGCCGATGTTCTATGGACGGATTGCCTTGCCACCAGGGCTTGATTCGATCAAGGGAATGAGCGGCGGCCCTATATTTGCTTTTAAACGGACAGACGATGGAAAGCTAAGGTATTGGCTCTTCGCGATTCAAAGCAGCTGGAATAAGTCGACACGCGAGATAAGCGCCTGCAAAGCGTCACCGTTTATTAAATCAGTGAAAGCCTATCTAGCGAAAAACACAATCTGATCATTGTGTTGCCCCCTAGAGCGGCAGCACCGCTACATTAATGTAGCTATAAGCCCTAGAATGTCGGTAGGTTGAGATAACGGGGCCCACACCATGAAGGATGAAGAACTCTTGGCAGAGATTGAGGGTCTGCTCCGCTCGCTGCCTTCTTATCAGTTTATATCTGACGCTCAAAATCAAGCAGCGGTTGTCGCATATCAGGGCCGAGCCGCCGCAGTGATAAGGACATGGAATCCTGTGCGAGCATTGGTATTTGATTTCAGACACCTCAGTAGCGTTGAACATTTTCACCAATCTTTCTCGCTTCGGAACCTGACTCTCATACTGCACGAAGCTCAAACCGACCTGCGCCTGAAATCGGTTGGCCCCCTCAGCACTGCCATCGGGCATGGTCAAGTATTCGAGTACTTCAATGAATTGCGGCAGGTCATTGAGACTGCGACGGATGATCTACTGTTTGTCGACCCCTATTTGGATACAGATTTCGTGGCGAAATACCTGCCATTTGCTAAGGACGGTGTGCGGGTACGATTGCTTGGACGCGAGGGACCTGCGGCGCTTACCGCTGCGGTTATGGCGTATAACGCCGAACATGGTGCCGCAGTCCAACTCCGCACTGGACAGGCAGGATTCCATGACCGGTATCTTTTCCTCGACCGGTCAAGTTGCTACCAATCTGGCGCCTCCTTCAAAGATGGCGCGAAGAAAGCGTTGACCACAATCACGCAGATCACTGATGCATTTGTGGAGGTATATGATCACTACGAGGCGATGTGGCAAGCTGGCACGGTCAGGGTGGAGTAACAAATCCCATTGTCACGGGCAGCCCTGTCAGCCCGTCGCGGTTGCCATATCGGCTTGACCTCCTCCCTGCTGCTGGTTTAGTGGCAGACTACCGGGCTCCGCGCCTGCCAGACGGGAGACGGGGAACCGAAGTTCCCTGCCAATAGTAGAACCATCTTCAAGTCCAAAGCCAAACTTAGGACCGCCCATGCTCTGCCCAGGGGTTATGTTTGCCAGACTTTGCCCTGACAAAATTGCCTGAACGGGCCTTAGGGGTCATTCCAAACTCAGCAAATAGCCGTGTGGCCTGCTGGCGGGCGTTTTCAAGAATCTTGATGGATGGATGGTGCTTCTTGGCCCCGTGTGCGCCGTCAATCAATAGCCCCTCAGTATCCAAGGTGTCCTGAGCCTCGGCCAACGTCGCCAGGGTTTCGCACAGCAGCCTGAATGCCCGTTCGTCAGCCATCGTCAGCACGCCTAACTCATGGGCTATCGGGGCAAGCTGTAGCCACTCGGCAGCGGCTGCCTGGGCCATGTTCTCTGGTGGGGATGGTACTGACTCGGATTGGTCCGTTACCGCCCGGCTTGCTGGCGCTGACCGCTTGCTGTCTGGGTCTCGTTTCTTTATTGCGCCTTCTAGGCTGATTGGAAAATCTGTCATGTTCTATCCGTTTGATTTTGGAAGTCTCGATTGTGGGGGCGTAAAAGCGACTGGAGGCGCGTGACGCGGACCTCAGGTGGTAGCTTTGCTACCCCGCCCCGTTCTGTTCGGTTGCACTTTTCCTGCTGTGGCACGGCTTGCACAGTCCAGCAAGGTTGCCCATTCGGTTGTCGTGGCTGTCGTTGTTGATGTGATCCACCTCAGTCGCTGCTGTCAGTCTGTTTTCTTCCAGGCATTGGACGCATAGCGGCTGCTCGTTAAGCACTGCCTCACGTAGCTTTCGCCATTGGGCTGAGCCTGTATGCAGGCCGCGCTTGTTCTGTCGCTCACGATTGCCCTTGCGTTTAGTGGGCGATGCCGTTTGCTTGCGGTACAAGCTAAATGTCTTTGGTTTGGTTGGCATAACAGTAAGAACCGGCCAGATCTCCGATCTCGAACGCCGGTTCATACCTAATCGACTACTCCGCCTGGTTCGACAGACGTAATGACGAGCTAACGAATTAAACGCTCGGCAGCCGATTTATCCCTTCACCTTTAAGTTGAACCCAGACAGAAACTCTCGGGGTGCCTCACAGCAACGTCAATCGTTGAGATCGCCGTGATAATGATTCGTCCACGCTTACTTTCCGTGTATGGGTCCACGATTAGATCCAGCGCGCCATTCCATTGGCCGATGAGAAGGTCTGCCCAATTGCCAAACATCCAGTTATTGGCTGCGACGTTGTTGCTCACCAACGCCTGATGGCTGTTAATGCTGCCGTTGTCGAATATGAACAATCCAGTGTCGGTAGCACGCTCGGTAGTCTTAGCCGCAGCCAGTCCGTTAGCGTCAACTAGATAGGCCGTTGACCCCTGCAACGCGTTGTCAGTGTTGACCTCAGTTTCAAGCTGTACCACTTCAGCCCATGTCGGCGCTGTCGCCGCAAACGTTACCGTGTTTATTCCTGACTGGTTTACAACGCCAGTGGGTGAGCCTGCGGTGCCGTCGCCGTTAAGCGCAGCATTGTCGATACCTGTTGCAATGGAACTGAGCAGGTCATTACGGACAATCGCTTCAGCATCGGGGGTTGACTGCTGGGCAAGGCGTCGTGTGATCTGGGTATGCACGCCAATGTCCTTGGGTCGCAAACTCACCTGATCAAATTGCGGATCGGACTCGGTGGTTACGGCATCTTCTGACGCTAACCAAGCCGGTGCTGATGGGCTAGTCTTGCGCGGGATGTCGACATTGCCGACCAGGTCCGACATGAACGTTGCCCCGGCTTCCATCACGACCGATCGGGATCGCAGGACATCAATGAAACTCATCGCCCGTAGTTCCGTGGCCACTAGGTCGCCGCCATCGGCCGCTGTGCCTGCTGATAGCGCATTGTAGGGAATCATTAGTCCGGCTGCTGTTCGGCCTGATCGCCGCTGAAGTTCTTGTGATTGCTCAATGGCAAGGCCGCAATCATATTCCCGGGCAAGTTCTGGCACCTGTGCCCTAATGGCATTTAGGATGCTGAATTGGGTTTCCTCGAACCGGTCGCTGTATGGTGACCCCAAACCGTGATTGTGGATTGCCAGTCTGGGAGCTTGATTTCTCGGATGAAGGCGTCCTTGTTCCATTTTGTCTTCCCATTTGTCCATAAACCACTGGCAGTAACGCGGATAAATTTCGTCTACTGATATTTCACCAGACTTTGCGCTTGCTCCCAGTTGGTCGAGCATTTCGCCCTGTTGAAGATTAAATAACCCTTGGTCACTTTTGGTAAGGGTTGATTGCTTAGTGTTGCGCATCCATTCGTAGCATCGAATTTGTTCGGCAACGATTTGTTCAGTTTTCATGATTTACGCTGTCCCATATTTTTTGGTTCATAGGAATCGCGCAAAAAAACGCATTGTGAGCGGTCACCCCTGAGGGCGAGTTCCAATGGTTTTAGGGCTTCTTCAACGGGGGATGACCCGGCCTTGGAAACCACGCGAGACCACCCGTCTGGATTTCTGAATCCATGGGTAAATATCTGTTGGTTTGGCAAGGCATCTGTCGCGTAGAACGATCAAGCCAGCCTAGTCCGGGCTGGTGTGAGCCTGTTGCCGGTTATCGCTACTCGTCGCCCGTCCAGGCTGGAATAGCTTCTCCGATTCGCTTTTTTGGTGAATCTCCGAAACACCCCGCGAATACTGTATATTTAACCATATAAATATAAAAATAGCAATTTAATACAACTATCTAGTGGGCCTTTTCTGGGGGGTTGTCGACCGCTTGCTGGTCTTCAGACATCAGGTGTTCGATCTTGGTTGCCATGAAGTCGCACATCCGACGTAAACCCAGCTCCTGGCGGCCAACGCGGTAAAAAACATGCCAGCAAGCGGCAAGCATGACATCAGCGCCAAGGTTCTTAGCTCCATGTCTGGCGGCCTCGCGCATCATTCGGCAGGCAATGTAGGCGCGTTCGGTTTCCGGCATGGATAGGTATTTCTGCGCCAGCTCAGTGTTTGGTTTGGGTTGTCCGGTGCTATCGGTCATGGTTTTATCTCCTGATGGTTCCGTGGCTTTGTCCTGTCCGGTCCACCCCCCCTATAGGGGGGAGGTGGACACCGGACAAAAGGCTGAAAAACTGTCCGGTTTATGTGGTGGACACCGCCGGACAGTTGGGCGCTAAACCGTTGGTGTTGTTGGTTTCGTGCTGTCCACTGCCGGTGGACACGCAAATGGTGTTTTGGGTGTCCACCCCTGATAAGCTGATTTTGGTCATTTTTTGGCCTTCAAAATTTCGTTCACTCGCGATTTTCCGAGGTGTACTTTGCTGGAAATTTCCCTGATGCTTAGTCCCTGTTGTTTCAGTTCTCTGATGTGTTCATCACGTTCGCGATTGTCGGGTCCCTCTCGGGAAATCGGGCCGAAGGTCCAGTCCATTCCGAGATCCGAAAGGCTGGTTAGCTGGACCTCTTTGGGGGCCGCCAAGTTGCCCAGATAGTCGCGCTGCTTTTCGATGTGCAGCTCGAAGTGCGCGCCCATGGTGGGGTTGTAGCGTTTGGGCTTCTGTAACCTAAAAACCCGGTCCATGATCGTTGTGCGGGCGCTGGTGCCGCGTTGTTCGCCACCTTTGCCGCTGTGGTGAACAAAAATGACCGTACGATTCTGGCGACGCTGTGACAGTGCCCAGTTCTGTACGGGCTGCCAGGAGTCCGGGCTGTTTTCGTCCTTCTCGCTCCATGCGAGCGTGGATAGGTTATCTACTATCACCAGGTCTGAGCCTTCGCAGGTTTTTGAATACCAGTCGTAACCCTCATGGGTTGCCAGTGACGGCAAACCAATTTCAAACTGGTTAGCACATACCATGGTCAGGTTATCCAGTGCAGCCTCTGCCGAGGCAGCCGGCAACATTTCGAGGCAGGCGACAACTCGGCTCTGAAAGTCTTGTGAGGAGCTTTCTCCGTCGATGTAGCAGACTTTGCTGTGACGGGTTGGCTGCCAATCCAAGAATCGCGCATTTCCTGCGGCTGCTGTTGCCAGGCTGAGGCAAAACCATGTCTTACCAAGACCGGTGCCACCATGTAATAGGCATTGGCCAGACGCTGGAAGAATTCGTTCAAACAGATAGTCGCGCTTGGGTAGTTTGAGATTCAAAAACTCACGCGCTGTAGTGCTTCCAGGGTCCGGAAAGCAGGGAGGCGGGCCATCGGCGAATCGGCCGAGCCTCAAGTCAAACAACGCATCGCGAAACTCCTGCTCGGTAGGCTCTGTGTCCCGATACAGGGGCCTAACGTCAAACCCCTCTCGCTCCAGTATTTCGCCAACGTCTATGGCATCACCCCCATTTTTGACAACGGGAAAAGCGGCCGCAAACATGTTTCGATACGCCGAGGACATCATTGCGCTGATGTCGTCGTCATCGCTCACAGAGAACGCGCACCGCACCAGGCCGGTGATGGCTAGTCGTTCATTCTCGCTGGTGGGACGGGTACCGTTGACCATCGATCAGGCTGCCGTCTTGTGCCGCGCCGTGACCGCCTGCCTTGCGTCTTCCGGGTCGTTAAATCGAGTGTCCATCAAGTCCCGATACCGCTCCTGATGCTGGAACGGCCGGAATCTGAAACCAACGACTTCTGATTCGGCGGTGAGACGGCCAAGGGGCTGGCCTGCGTGGTAGAGGGTTTCGGCGTTCATGCGTTGCCCTCAATCAGATGCTGAAGTGCAACACCGGGAATGATCCGACGCCTACCCACCTGGGTAAACGGTAACTGACCCTTCGCCATTAGGACGTAGAGGTAGCTAACGGAAAGGGTGCTTTCGTGTGAAGCCTCCCTGACTGTGTAGCCAGCCTTGTACTTGTTTCCATTCATCTCTGGTCACCTGTGTTGATCGGTGGCCTAAGACTACAAACTCGCCTTGTCGACTGATAGAAAGAAGTTCGCCGCAAAAACGCGTCGAATTTCTTACCCTGGTGTGCGGGCTACATTAGCCCCATGAGGAAAGCTGAGATTTAATCGAACTGATGATGGTCTTGTAATTCTCGATAGAGATATGAGCGGTGATGCCCTCAGATTTGAGCATTGTCAGTACCAACTCATACCTGTTTTGTACAGTCGTTGATTGGGTAAAGTGCCTAAGCATTTCGTCTGTCGATTTAATTAGGTAATCCCTAGCGCTCATACCCTGAAGTTTTCGCGGCAGCGCGTTTGCTCGGGCTAGTTCTTTCGAAGCCTGAGAATTGATCGCTTCGAGGGAAGCTGTCAGTGATTCTGGATCGGAGATGCCGGCGAAGTGGAAAATCGTAGCTATGGACGCTTCGCCAACGCCAACTTTACCTAAAGACTCAATTGCAGATAGCGCCTCAGCCGTTGCTTTTTCTAGGCGTTCAATAGCACCTACAAGCTCGCCTCTCGTCACGTGCTTTTCGTCGACCATCATTCTGTAAAAGCCAAGCAACGAAGAAAATTGCGGGCGCAGTCTCTCGAGTTCGTTTGCTTTTAGGTACTCCTGCAATAATGCAGGGATTGATTCATCAACCCATCCGCTGCTGGTCATAGCACGTCCACCGCGTCCGCTCCCCAGTCCGGGGCCAAGTGCGCATATCGTTCAGTTAGTAGAATGGTGCTGTGGCCCAGCAACTTGGAAACAGCCTTTAGTGGTATCCCGGCCATGACCAGCCGACTGGCAAAGTCATGACGGCAATCATGGAACCGAAAGTCAGTGATGGCCGCATCCCGTAAAAGCGTGGCCCAGCCCTTTTTTATGTTGTTTAGACGTTTGCCACCCTTGCCCGGGAAAACGTAGTCAGACCGGTCTGTGCCGCTCGATAACCGTTTCCAGCGCCGAGCCTCGATAAGCGCACGGGCGTTTAGTTTGATCGTTCGCGATTGGCCAGACTTAGCGCCTTCGCCTCTGACGGTAACGCTTCGATTTACCGACCCTAAGGTAATGTCCCGCCATTGAAGGTTGAACAGCTCGCCGCGCCTGAGGCCAGTGTTTAGAGCAATCAGTGTTAGGGGTCTTAGGTGGTCGTCTCGCGCCCTCAGCGCTGGCATAAGCCGTCGGCGCTCGTCTGGTTCCAGATACCTCGTTACTCCAACTCTGTCGACGCGCTTGGCCTTAATGCCGACCGCAGGGTTTTCCGTAATAGAGTAGGCCGGGTCGTCAACTGCATGGTGCAGAGCTGACCGAATCTGCGCTGTTTCACGATTGATTGTTGACGGGCGAATACCATCCTTAAGGCGTGATGTTTGCCAGCGCTCTAAATGGGTCTTGCGCAGATCAACTAGCGGGGTATCCAGTACTTTTTTGCTGAGCGCGCCCAGTATTCGCGTCACCATCTGTTTGCCATGGCTTTGGTGTGCAGATGCCCATTCCATGTAGGGGCCTTCAATAAAACTACGCAGGGTGCCTGATTGATCGTTTCGCAGAACTTCCAGCGGCTGACCGTGTTCCTGAACTTCGGCCTTAATCTGTTTTGCGCGTTCGCGGGCATCCTTCAGCGAATACTCTGCCGCGCTGCCTATGCGCCACCGTCGGTCCCGTGGATACTCGATAAAGTAAGTGCGGGAGCCTGAAGGGTGAATGCGAATAAAGAACCCTTTGAGGGCACCGTCACGGACGTCAAAACGTCGCTCACGTGGGCGAAGTTTTGATACTGCGTAGGTCGTTAGTGGTTTCGGTAAAACTGGCATGGTGACGCAAAGATGACGCATAAACAGTTGTATAAGCCCAAAGATACCAGTAGACCTGAGTGGATACAAGCGTATTTAAATCAATGACTTAATATACTTTCTGTGTCACTAAGCTATTGATTAAAAAGGCATTAGAAAGCATTCGTAATGCGTAGGTCCGCAGTTCGAATCTGCGCACCGGCACCATTTATCG
>CAYGRM010000284.1:0-8963 GCA_964352225.1 uncultured Saprospiraceae bacterium
CAACTAAGTTTAAATCAGTAGGTAGACGGCCTCCATTCAAATGTACTTTCCATGCTCCATCGACATTCTTCGCATCAATAGCAACGACCACAAATTGACTTCCAAAATTATCCGCCAAATCATTTATTAATTGTGGATTTCGAACAGCTGCTGAATTAACGGAAATTTTATCTGCACCCGATTCTAACAATATACTTGCATCTTCGACTGATCTAATGCCACCTCCAACCGTGAAAGGAATGTTGATGTTTTTTGCAATTTTTTTCACCAATTCTGCGAGCGTTTTTCGCTTGTCAACAGTTGCTGTGATATCTAGGAAAACGAGTTCGTCAGCGCCTTGTTCGCTATAGAGTTTTCCTAATTCTACTGGGTCGCCTGCATCTCGGAGTCCAACGAAATTGATACCTTTAACGGTTCTCCCATCTTTGATATCGAGGCAAGGAATGATTCTTTTTGCTAGCATGATTTAATTAAATTTGGTTAAATCAGATAATAAAATATTCCCTTCGTAAATTGCTTTCCCAATAATTGCTCCGTGCAGATTCAGTTTAGCTAATTTTTCTAATTCTTGGATACTTACTACTCCTCCACTTGCAATTAATTTGATGTTTGGAAATTGAGTTTTTATTTTTTCATACAACTCTATTGCACTTCCTTGCAGTAACCCATCTCTCGAAATGTCAGTACAAATTACATATTCAATTCCAGCGTCCAGATATTTTTTTAAAAAATCAAACAGCTCAATATCGCTTTCTTCCTGCCAACCGTTAGTTGCAATTTTTTCATTCTTAACATCTGCGCCGAGGATGATTTTTTCACTACCATATTTTTCAATCCAACTCAAAAAGAGTTCTTGATTCTTGACGGCAATCGTTCCGCCAGTTATTTGATTAGCTCCAGAATCGAAAGCAATTTTTAAATCTTCATTTGATTTTAATCCTCCTCCGAAGTCAATTTTTAAGTTGGTATTGGAGGCGATTTTTTCTAAAACTTTATAATTGATGATCTGACTTGCTTTCGCTCCATCCAAATCTACTAAGTGTAAATTGGTGATTCCTGCGTCTTCAAATTCTTTGGCGACTTCGAGTGGATCTTCATTGTAAACTTTCTTTTGTGCATAATCGCCTTGCGTGAGGCGAACGCATTTTCCATCGATAATATCTATTGCTGGAATTATTTTCATGAGTTTCTTTTTTGAGGAGTCAGGGGACAAGTTGGTCGCTGACTCCTATTTACTTAAAAAATCTTTTAAAATTTGTTCTCCAACACTTCCCGATTTTTCGGGATGAAATTGAGTAGCATAAAAATTATCTTTTTGTAAAGCTGCCGAAAATGGTTGCACATAATCTGTCGTTGCAATGGTAAATGCTCCTTCTTCTACAAAATAACTGTGAACGAAATAAACGTACTCTTCAGAAAGGTTTCCAGAAATCCAGGAGTCATTTTTTACTAAAATTTTATTCCAACCAACGTGTGGAACTTTTATTTCTTTTGAAGAAGGTCGAAAACGAATTACCTTTTGTGGAATGATATTCAAACAGTCTGTATCATTCTCTTCGGAGTGGCTACACATTAATTGCATACCAAGACACACGCCCAAAGTAGGTTGCTTTAAATTTGGAATTATTTTGTCCAAACCTAATTTTCGCAAATGATTCATGGTTGAGTTTGCTTCACCAACTCCTGGAAATATCACTTTGTCAGCGCTTAAAATTTCTTCTGAGTTACTAGTCAATATGCTATTTAGGCCTAACCGCTCCAAAGCAAATTTGACAGATTGAACATTCCCAGCATTGTAATCTATGATGGCTATTTTCATATTATAACATTCCTTTTGTACTTGGCAATTGTTGGTTTTCTAAATCTCGTTTCTTCGCCATTTTGATAGACTTCGCCCATGCTTTAAAAATCGCTTCGATTTTGTGATGCTCGTTGGTACCTTCTACTTTTATGTTCAAATTACATTTGGCGGTGTCTGTAAAGGATTTGAAAAAGTGATAAAACATTTCTGTTGGCATCTGCCCAATCATTTCACGTTTAAAATCTGCCTCCCAAACTAACCAACTCCTACCTCCAAAATCAATCGCCACTTGCGCCAAACAATCATCCATTGGCAGACAAAATCCATATCGTTCAATTCCCATTTTATTTCCCAATGCTTTGGCAAAAGCTTCTCCCAAGGCAAGCGCAGTATCTTCGATCGTGTGGTGCTCGTCAATGTGCAAATCACCTTTGACCGTCACTTCTAAATCACAGCCTGAGTGCCTTGCCAATTGATCTAGCATATGATCGAAAAAGCCAATTCCAGTTTCGTTTTTGGAGTTCCCTTCACCATCAAGATTTAGGTTGATTTGGATATCGGTTTCTTTTGTAGTTCTTGTAACAATACTTTTACGAGGTGGGTTTTTTAATAAAAGATAAATCTCACGCCACTCAGTCGTCGTCAAAGTGATGGCTTCTTTTACTTTTCCCAAATCAATATTTTTCTGAGCATCAGCATCTGAATGAGCTTGGGAATCATTGATGTAAATTCCTTTTGTTCCGAGGTTGATCGCTAGTTGCATATCTGACAGTCGGTCTCCGATGACGAAAGAATTTTTTAAATCATACTCGCCATTCATATAATGAGTGAGTAAACCTGTTTGTGGTTTTCGAGTGGGAGCATTTTCATGAGGAAAAGTTTTATCGATGATGACTTCCTTAAATTCAATTCCCTCATTCGAGAATGCTTTCATCATCATATTGTGTGGAGGATGAAAAGTTTCTTCTGGAAATGATTCTGTTCCCAAGCCGTCTTGGTTAGTCACCATGACCAATTCGAAATCCATCTCTTCGACAATGCGCGAAAGGTATTGGAAAACCTTTGGATAAAATTCTAGTTTTTCCAATGCATCTAATTGATAATCTATAGGTGGTTCGATGACGAGCGTGCCATCTCTATCTATAAAAAGTACTTTTTTCATTTTAAAATGGGTTGAGGTTGGTAAATTTTTAGAGCATCAATTAGCCGTAGGTTTTCTTTTGCTAAACCTATCGTAAAACGTAAGCAGCCTTCGCAACCGACTTGTTTTGATCGATTTCTAACAATGATTTTACGGGAAACTAAAAACTGATAAAGTTGATTTGGTTCATTGACTTTTACCAATAAAAAATTAGCATCAGAAGGATATATTTTTTCTATAAAGTCAAATTTTGATAATTCGTTTTCTAAAAAAATCCGTTGCTCTAAAATAGTTGCTATTTGTTCCGTGAAAACATTTTTTTGTTCCAATGCTTCAAGTGCAGATTTCTGAGTAAGTTCATTGATGTTATAAGGCATTTTAACTTTATT
This sequence comes from uncultured Saprospiraceae bacterium, assembly GCA_964352225.1. Classification (GTDB taxonomy): domain Bacteria; phylum Bacteroidota; class Bacteroidia; order Chitinophagales; family Saprospiraceae; genus CAJQQY01. The sequence continues at coordinate 3,332 of CAYGRM010000284.1, forward strand.
CAAATAACTAATGATTTCCTCAGAAGCGAAAGCCATTCCCAATCGTGCCCCTGCCATCCCTAGTGCTTTAGAAAAGGTTTGAAGAATGATGAGGTTTTTATTTTTTTCCAAAAGAGCAACACAAGATTTACCTTTAGAAAAATCGACGTAGGCTTCATCTACAACTACGATTCCGTCAAACGTAGTAATTAGTTTTTCAATTTTTTCAAAATCAAAACTATTCCCCGTTGGATTATTTGGGGAGCAGATAAAAAGAATTTTATCACTTGAATCAGCTGCTTTTAAAATAGCATTTACCTTTGGTTGAAAATTTTCGTCTAGATCGATTTTCTTAATTCCAATTTCTCCGATGGTTGCTGCCACTTCGTAAACGCCAAAAGTTGGAGGCAGAATAATCACACTATCTTTCTTAGGTTGACAAAAAGTTTGCATTAATAGACCGATGATTTCGTCACTTCCATTTCCTAAAAAAATATTCTGCTCTGGGACATTCCTCCATGCTCCAATTTTTATTTTCAGTTCTTTTTGCAAAGGGTCAGGATAACGATTCATGCCATTGTCAAAAGGATTTTCATTAGCATCCAGAAACACTTCTGCGGTTCCTTCGAATTCACTTCTAGCTGAAGAATAAGCCGACATTTTTAAAATGTTTGAGCGAACTAATTCTTTAGTGCTTCGCTTTTGAAAAACTTCTTTTATTGGATTTGTAGATATATTGTTAAGTCTTACGGTTACTGCGTTTTTGTGTCCTTCTAGTTGCTCCGCTTCCGCCATTAATTCTACTGTTGGACCTAAATTTTTCAAACCATCTTTAGTTAGTTTTTGATAAGTTATTTTTTTGGAAAAAGAATCTAAGTTGACCCCACTATAGTTTCTTGCATAGCCATTAGTTGGTAAAGTATGATTAGTGCCAGAGGCGTAATCACCAACTGATTCAGGCGTGAAATTTCCAATAAAAACGGAACCAGCATTGATGATTTTTTTAGCGAAATCGTCAGCGTCTTTTGTGGCAATAATTAAGTGTTCGGGAGCGTATTCGTTGATTAGGTTTAATGCAGAAGTTTTGTTATCAAAAATAATGACAGGACTATTTTCTAAAGCTTCACCAGCGATTTTTCTTCGAGGAAGTTGTTTGAGTTGTTGTTCCGTTTCGTCCAAAATCATTTCAGCAGTTTCTTCAGAAAAAGTAACTAAGACTACTTGACTATCAATTCCGTGTTCCGCTTGCGACAATAAATCGGCGGCAGCAAAACTTGGTTCACAGGTTTCATCAGCGACGACCAAAACTTCAGAAGGTCCAGCAGGCATGTCAATCGCAACCCCATCTTGGCTGACAAGTTGCTTGGCTGTCGTAACAAATTGGTTGCCAGGCCCAAATATTTTATAAACTTGAGGGATAGTTTCTGTTCCATAAGTCATCGCTCCGATGGCTTGCGCTCCTCCTACTTTAAATATTTTTTCGATGCCAATTAATTGTGCGGTGTACAACATCGCAGCATTTATTTTTCCATCTTTTTGTGGAGGTGAGCACATCACAATTTCTTTGCAGCCAGCCACCTTTGCTGGAATACCCAACATCAAAATGGTTGAAAAAAGAGGAGCTGTTCCTCCTGGAATATAGAGTCCTACTTTTTCGATTGCTACACTTTTTTGCCAACATTTAACACCAGGCATGGTTTCGACTTCAAGGGTTTCTGTTTTTTGTGCAGCATGAAATTTAGTGATATTTTGATAAGCAGTCCGAATAGCCTTCTTTAATTTTGGATCTAATTGGTCTTCAGCTGCAGCAATTTCTTCTTCTGTCACTTCAATGTTTTCTATCTCAACTTGGTCGAATTTTTTATTGAAAAATTGTAGTGCAGCGTCTCCTTCATTCTTCACTTTTTGTAAAATTTCGGAAACGGTATCGTTCAAATTTTGGGTATCCATCATCGGGCGAGCGAGAATGGAAGACCATGTTTGAGAATTTGGATTGTTATAAATTTTCATAAAGATTATTTTTTCTTTTTGAAATTCAGTCCTTCCAGATCTTTAAGATTTAGGAGGACCTTTTATTATTTATACGATTATTTTTTCAATTGGAATAACTAATATTCCTTCTGCTCCTTTTTGTTTGAGTTCATCAATGACTTCCCAAAAAGTTTCTTCTTTCACGACAGAATGAAGTGAGCTCCACCCTTCCAATGCCAAAGGCAAAATGGTTGGACTTTTTGCACCGGGAAGTATTTTGACTATTTCATTAATATTTTCATTAGGAGCGTTGAGTAGAATATATTTTGAAGTTTGCGCAGCTTGAACAGCATCAATCCTGAAGAGTAACTTCTCAAAAGTCTTTGCTTTTTCATCAGTCAAGTTTTTGTTTTTTACTAGAATGGCTTGTGACTTCAAGATGGTTATCACTTCTTTCAACCCATTGGAAAGCAAGGTACTTCCAGTACTCACAATATCGCAAACAGCATCTGCCAAACCAATGTTCGGAGCAATCTCAACAGAACCGCTAATTTCGTGAATTTCAGATGTAATATTGTTTTTTTCTAAAAAATTGGAAAGAATAACTGGGTAAGAAGTGGCGATTTTTTTTCCTTCAAAAAAACTAAGGTTGGTGTAAGTTTCAGATTTTGGAATGGCGAGGGAAAGTCTACATTTAGAAAAGCCAAGCGCTTTTGTACTTTCGATATTTTCGTTTTTTTCCAAAAAGACATTTTCTCCGATGATTCCAATATCTGCAATTCCATCGGCTACATATTGTGGAATATCCGCGACTCGGAGGTATAATATTTCGATGGGGAAATTAGTGGCCGGAGCTACTAATTGATTTTTTCCATTGTTGAATTTAATCCCACATTCTTTGAGGAGTTTTTGGGAATCATCGCTGAGACGTCCTGATTTTTGAATAGCGATTTTTAAAATTGGTGATTGCATTTTTATAGATTTAATTTATTTAAAGTAAGTTTTAGACAAAAAAAAATCGGTTGACCAAAACAAATGGTCAACCGATTTTTGATTTTTTATCTAATAAAAAATCATTCAACTATATTCATAGCGGCGCCATTCGTTCCAAGGAACTGGTGATGATGATGACGGCAATGATGCATAGTTGAAAGTATCATAAATATGATTTTAGTTTTTTACGTTTCGCAAATATAGTGTAGAAACTACGAGAAAGTCAAAAAGTTTTTGATTTAAGTGAAAAAATAAAATTTATTTATTCGGATTAAGCATCAAATCAATTTGCTCCAAGGCATCTTCCAAATGAAAAATAGACATTTCATCTTTGAAACGGGGAATGGCTGCTTTGATTTCTTTTTTCAAATTTTTCAAATCTGCCCGAGCCATGGGGCGAACATCAGAAGTGCTCACATTGATCGCGCTGTAGCCATAGCTTCCATCGTCGAAGTAGCGGACGGAAGCATCACCACCTCTTCGTGTTTGCATCAGCGTTCCAATTCGTTCAATGTGAGTTCTTTGTAAATTTCGTCGATAAGTATCAATGGCATCTCCATTTTTCAATTCTGACCAAATGCTTAACCGAAGATCGTCGAACAACTCAATCATGGAATATGCTTTTTCGCCATTCATAGATTCGTCTTCGATGAGTCGAGCAAGTCGATTAGGTTCGAGAATATCATTGAGGACTTTTCGCTGATAATTTCCAATTCGATTGATGGTTCCAGAAGATTCAATTCGACGTAAAATATCTTCTTCGACTAGCCAGTACGGAGTTTGGAAAAGTTGTTTGTTTAGAAACTCGACTGCTTCTCGTTGTTTTTCTTTTGGAACATATTGATAGACTTCGCCTTCTTGATCGTAAGTTTTTAGATTCTCATAAACCCCTCCGATATTAGTTTCCACATGATACATGTAGCGCTCCCATTGTCGTAAAACATTGGAATATAGTTCTGCTAAATCTGCATAGTTTTTTCCATCTTCATTCGTCCATTTTAATAAATTGGGAACAACGATTTTTAGATTTTCGATTCCATAAGTTGAGGCAAGCATGGCATTGTCTCCTAGATCTTCTGTTTGAGAACTTGGGTCGATGGAATAATACACTTGTTTTCCATATCGATACTTTGGATCGTCGTTATGGTTTAAAATCCACTCATTCAAAGTTGGGTTTTCTTCTTCTGAATTATTCGCCTCGGGTATTGGACGATAACCCCACTCGATAGCATATTTATCATAAACACTTACGATAGGCAAAAGTGCCACCCCTTTATCTTGAGGTTGTGCGACATAATTGAATCGGGCATAATCCATAATCGAAGGGGACAAACTCATGGTATTGGTAAAAGTTGCGGAGCGCAAAGAGTCAACTGGGTAAGCAGAACTTGCGCCCATATTATGAGTCAGACCAAGCGTATGCCCAACTTCATGTGCTGCAACATAGCGAATCAATTTACCCATCACTTCATCATCAAATTTCACTTTTCGAGCTTCTGGATTGACTGCTGAGGTTTGTACGAAGTACCAATTGCGCAGCATGTTCATGACATTGTGATACCATAAAATATCGCTTTCAATAATTTCGCCTGAGCGAGGATCGTGGACATGTGGGCCGACTGCATTTTGTTGTTGTGTGGAAACGTATCGGATGACAGAGTTGCGAACATCTTCTGGTGTCCAATCGGGATCTTCCTCCTTGGTTGGCGCATCTTTAACGAAGATAGCATTTTTAAATCCTGCTTGCTCGAAAGCAACATTCCAATCTTCCACACCTGCTTTGAGGTAGGGTTTCCACTTTTCAGGAGTGGAAGGGTCGATGTAATAAACGATGGGTTTTTTTGGTTCGACGAGTTCCCCTCTTTTGAAAGCGGCCATATCTTTTGGTTCGAGCCTCCAGCGAGTGATGTATTGTCGTCGAGTTGCTTTTTGTTCGTCCAAACCGTAGTCAGTTTGACTGATGGAAAAATAACCGACACGTTCGTCATAAAAACGAGGTTGCATGGGTTCTTTCGGTAACAAAACGAAAGATTGATTCATTTCATAGGAAACGGCTCCTGAACTATTGCCTTGAGAATTATAGGTGAGGACATGTTTGATTTCCATATTATTTGGAAAAATTTTCATACTTACGATGAAGCTTCTATTTTCATCTAATGAGTTATAACTTCCATAAGAAGGCGCTGCGCTGATCAATGGAACATGTGTTGTGAACAATTCATTGACTTGTATAACAATGCTTTTACGGTTTTTTCCAAATGCTCGAATAGGAAAAGACATGACTACTGGTTCGAAATTATTTCGTCGGACAGATTCATAAATTGGGCTAGTTTCACTAGCCACACTATTGTAGGAAACGGAGCGAAGCAATAATTTATCATCTTGTCGATGCCAACGAATGACTTGTTGTGGTCGAGCTTTCATTCCTGCAATTCCTCTACTTCCTTCACCTGTTCCAGATAAACGACTGACGACTAAAATTTCTCGATCCAGTTGATCTTCGGGGATTTCGAAATAATAGAGATCATCGACTTTATGGATTTTGAAAAATCCATTATCGGTGACGGCATTAGATTTGATTATTTTTTTATAAGATTTGATGGGTACTTTTTCTTGCTTTTCTTTTTTTTGGGAAAAAAGATTTAGGGAAAGTAGCAAGGATAGTATGATTGTTAAAATTAATTTGGAG
>CAYGRM010000285.1:0-8953 GCA_964352225.1 uncultured Saprospiraceae bacterium
GATTTAACCATTTTCAGAACAAATGCTTTATTTCATTATGTTTTAAAAATAGAAATGTCACATTTTTTTTAAAAATGGAATTCGTTGGAAATTAGTCGCGAAAAGTGATAGTTTTTTGTCTTTTTATTTTCTCAAACCAGAGGTTTTTTAAATATATCATACGAGCAGAAAGCTATGCACGAGCGGGCAAATTCACCACAGATTGCACAGATTTTCACAGATTATTTTTTAGTTATGTATCTGTGAAAATCTGTGCAATCTGTGGTGAACAATTGGAATTTAGAATTTTAAATACACGTTAATCTAAATTACAATACTTTTTTGCATCTAAAAAAATAAGGGTTTAACATCGCTGCTAAACCCTTATTTTAAATATATTTCTTTTCTGCTTTCTCCACTTACTCCACAACCATCTTCAACACCCGTACCCCCAACTCACTTTTCACTTTTACAAAAAATATCCCCGCACTCCAATCACCTTTTTCAATTGGGAAAAAAGAAATCCCCGCCGAACTTTGGGTTTGCCACTCTCCTACTCTCCTTCCTTGCACATCAAAAATTTGAATATCCAAATCACGTGCAACCTCATCTTCAATTTTCAAATTGAAAACTCCATCGTTCGGATTTGGCACAATTTGCAATCCTAATTGAGAGGAAATATCTTCAATATCAGTTACAATTACATCAAGAGATTGATTTCTAAAATCCGTATCACAAATATTTCCAACGGTCAATTTCACCGTATAGGTTCCTTGTTGTGCATAAGTTTTAAATGGATTTTCTTCCGTACTATTGGTATTATCTCCAAAGTCCCAAAAGTAAGAATCTTCTAAATCTGACTCATTCGTAAATTGATATCCTAATCCACTTTGCGCCACACTAAAATCAGAAGTAGGTACATCGAGAATGGTAATCGTTTGTATAAAAGTATCCGCACCCAAATCATTAGTAACTACCAATCTAACTTCTTTCTCCCCTGGAAGAAAATAGAAAATAGAATCCGGATTTGGCCCGATATGAACCGCTGAAGAGGCACCTTGTCCGAATAACCAAGTATAGGAAGAAAGTGCTGCCGTCGAAGTGTTTTGGAAAGAAACATACTCACCAATACACACTTCCGTTGTCGTAGGAACAAATTCAGCAACTGGTGCTTCAAAATTGAGTATATTAATATTATCAATCAAAAGATTATTACAATTACCCGTCACATTGATGAATTTCACTTGTATGATTTCCCCGGCATAATCAATCAGAGAAATAGGTTCTTGCCTCCAATCGGCAACTCCACTTGGCAACCAATTAAAATTGGCAGTCCCATCTGTCAACAATTCTGAACCAAACTTTTTATAAATTTCTTCTTGAAAAACTTGCCCGCACTCTGTATAAATTTCTACGATCAAAGTATCTGAACACAGATTATCAAAACGTGCATAAGCTAAATCAAAAGTCAAATAAGGATTATCTATCCCTGTCAAATCATAGGGAATAGTAAATAATTCATCTCGTTGCCCTACTTCCTCATAGAATCGATTCCGTACGATTGCTGCAAAATCAGACTCTCCTGTTGAACCACCAATTCCACTTACTCTTTCCCAACCATATCCACCATCAGGATTGGAACTAAACCAATCAGCTGGAGGAAACACAGACTCGTCAAATCCTTCTTGAATATTGATATCCGGAACTCCAATATCTCCTATGTTTACAAGAATCGTTTGGTAAAGAGTATCATTAAATCCTATTTCATCATTAGGCACACTACTCCATGTTTTGAGCTGATAAGTTCCTGATGTTGTAAAAATTGCAGGCATCGCAAAAGTATAATCAGCCACTTCTCCGACCGTAAGTGTATTGTTATAACTTTCAGTCACGATGGGTTGATTATCAATTTGGTAGCTTAAGGTTAGTTCACTTTGATCTGTGGTACTAGTATTTTCTACTTCAAGGGAAATAATTTGATCAAAGGCATCACAAAGTGCAAAGGCAGATGCAGTAGGCGAATTTAGTTGCGTTGTAGCTACATCATTTCCTAAATTACAATTCAGTAAACCATCATTATACTTGACAGCTATCGCTCTTTTTCCTCGCAAACCATTAGCTCCCACCGCTCTAACTGAAAACCAATGATCTGACAATGGATCGGTTATCGGAAGATCGAATGTAGTCAAATTAGTGGTTCCCACAGAGTCCATAAATTTTTCTCCTAAATAAAAAATATCATAACCTGTTGCTCCATCCACAGGATCCCATGAAACCTCCATAAAATCATCTGAGCAGAACGCAATCACTTCTAAATTATTAGGAATTCCACACATCGAAAAGCTTTGATCACTTTCATCTGAGAATCCATTTCGACTCACTCGAACTTTTACAGAACCATGGGTTTCATTAGGTAAATCCCATAAATACATTCTTTTGTCACCATCCAAAGTGGTAATATTTTGCCAAGTGCTTCCTCCATTAGTTGTATATTCTAATGAAAATTCTCCGGCGTCTCCATAAGCATCCCAACGAATTCTCTCCTGCGTAGATGGTACAAATCCTTCTCCTCCAATTGGGTAAGTAACCGTAATCTCATCAGTAATAACTTCGTAAACTACATAGTATTCTTGTGGGCCAAAAGGCACTTCAAAGCCACTCACATCAATTATATATTCACCTGCCAATGGATTATCAAATAAAACTTGTTCCACATTATTCAAATGGTCTTCTCCATTAGTTGCGGGCAAATCTAATAGACTTGGGTCTGGTGTTTCATCCAAAACCCAAGGTAATTTAGTGGAGCCATCAGGCGCAGTTACCACCATATCCAAATCATTAATCAACGCCTTGCCAGAACCAAGCATTGCTGATTGTTCATTCCAATAAACCATCACTCGAACTTCCACAGCACCTGCTGGAACTGTCAGCGTATGCATATTGTTTTCTCCTTGAGAAATTTGATTTGATTCATACCTTTCATCCTTTAAAAGTTGATAAGCTCGATTGGCATTCAAATGTCCCCAACCAAATTTAAAGTCTGGGCCAATATTTCCTAAATCATTTGCCGTATTCATCAGCGTTGCTTTGATCAACGCAGCTGAAGCAGTCTCTCCTCCATTTAAATCTCGGTATCCTTGATGTAATTGTGCAGACACTCCTGCCACCCCAGGAGCTGCTCCAGAGGTTCCACCAAAGCCATCGTAAGTATCAAATGGTTGAGTTGAATTTTGATCTTGACCGTTAGCAGTAATATCTGGTTTGATTCGACCATCATGTGCTGGGCCTCGACTACTCGAAGTAGCCAATACTGCATTTTCAAATACATTGGCAGTTGCCAACACATTTTTCCCTTGCTTATGTCCACCTGTAATATTTCCCCATTGATTGCCGGCTCCGTAACCGCAATTTTGATTATTGGAATTACCTGCAGAAAAAACGTGGAGGAAGGTCGGATTCTCGTAAACTTGTCGATCTATAATTTCTGTAATCGCAGTATAACCTGTATTACAACCATTGCTGTAGGAAGAATTCACCACCAAAACTCCTTCATTCTGATGCTTATCCAATGAAATTAAGTTCTCCTCAAAATCAACATAATAGGAAATCACATGCATATCAGATCCAGAAGCCATTCCTTTCATATCAGGATTTAAATTACCTGCTCCAGCAAAAATACCAGCTACCCCATCTGCATGATTGATTTGACCATCCACATCTAAGTCTTGAATATCTCTTCCTTTAAAATCAATATGTGGTCCAACCATTCCATCATCTCGAACCATTACCGCCACACCTGTTCCATCTATATTCAAGCCACCATTGTATTCGGTACTCAACATATTTGCGCGATGCAAACTACGTCCTCTGCGATCTTCTGGCTCTCCTAGTTCGGGTGCAATAATAATAAAAGATACATATGGAAGCGCTGCAAAGTTTTCAATCTCATCAATTCCTATTTGAATTTTAATCAAATAAGAACTTGACATTTGTTTGATAATCTTTGCGTTTGTTGCACGAACTTTTTCTTCCGCTAATTGAATGGGAATATTTTTAAAAAAACGTAACAATACATTTACATTCTCACCTTGAACAGAACTATGAGATAAATCCAAATCAATTAATGATTTATCAATTTTCATCGTAGCATCCATTCGAATAATGGAACGAATATTTTTATTTTTTAAATCAGTCTTATCGATGGAAATTGGAAACGAAACCACATAAGCTTTATTCGGAAGGTAATCTAAAAACTCGATCCCAAGGTTTTCTAATTCTGCTTTTTCACGATTGGTAGGAATTTGAAAAAATTGTAGAATACGATGATATTTTCCTTGAAAGATTTCGTTGGAATGAACATCGTCATTTTTCAAAAAATCATCAAAATTCTCAGGAATCCAACGCTCTTCATTTTGCAAAATCAATTGGTAATCAGTTGTTGCACTTTGAGAAAAAACATTAGAAGCAAAAAATTGCAAAAGTAATGTTAGAAAGAAAGTGGAGAGTAATAGTTTATTTTTCATCTTTGATAGATTGGTTTTAAAGTATTCAAATATATTTTTTCACAAAATAAAAAAATCGACCTTCTTTTTTTTAAAATTTTACAGATTTGTCGGGAAAGAAATCATCCTTCCGCTTTCGCCAGTCCTTCTTTAAAAACTCGCAAACACCTTTCCCTTGCTTCTTTATGATCCACGATTCGTTCAGGGTACTCATCAGTTCCATATTCAGGCACCCATTTTTTAATATATTTCATTTCTTTATCAAACTTAACTTGTTGACTATCAGGATTAAATATCCTAAAATAAGGTGCCGCATCAGTCCCACAGCCTGCGGCCCATTGCCATCCTCCATTATTACTAGCAAGATCAAAATCTAATAATTTTTTGGCAAAATAAGCTTCTCCCCACCTCCAATCAGTCAATAGATGTTTTGTCAAAAAACTAGCGACGATCATCCGAACTCGATTATGCATATATCCTGTTTCATTTAATTCCCGCATCCCCGCGTCGACAATATGATAACCAGTTTTTCCTTCACACCATTTTTGAAAATGATCTTCATTATTTACCCACTCAATCAGATCGTATTTTGCTCGAAAAGGATTATTTACCACATGCGGAAAGTTAGCCATGATCATCGCATAGAAATCTCTCCAAATTAATTCATTCAAAAAAGTATCATTAAGTTTTTGGGCAGCCCTGGCTTTTTCACGAATACTAATCGTCCCAAATCTAAAATGAATACCCAATCTTGAAGTACCATCTATGGCTGGAAAATTTCTAGTTTCATCGTAGGTTTTTATTAAACCTCTTTTGACGGTATCACTAGGAATTTCAATTTCGGATTTTTCAAAACCCATGGACTTTAAAGAAGGGATTTCGAGCGAAGACGTGGAATGAAAGTTATTAAAATATTTTTCAGTTGGGTATGATTTGAAATAATAAGATAAAGGCTCCCCATTTTTATCTTTTGACATTTTGGATTTTAATTTTGCTTTCCAAACTCGACTATAAGGAGTGAAAACGGTATAAGGATCTCCATCACTTTTGACTACTTCTTTTTTCTCGAAAATGACATGATCTTTAAAGGTATGAAATGAAACACTCTCTTCTCCTAACAATGCTTTTACATTTTCATCTCTTTCTAAAGCATAAGGTTCGTAATCATGATTAGTAAATACTTTTTCTACTTTGTATTCTTTTATGATGGTTTTAAACACCTCCTCTGGTGTTCCATATTTCACCAAAAGAGAGCTTCCCATCTCTTCTAGCTTTGCCTTCATGTCATGCAAAGTCTCATGAAGAAATTGGACTCGAGCATCCTGCTTATCTTCTAAATCATCCAATATGTTTTTATCAAAAATAAAAATAGGTAGGACAGGTTGATCACTTTTCAAGGCGTGATATAAACCTGCATTGTCATTCAAGCGCAAATCTCGACGGAACCAAAATATATTAATCATTTCGTTTTGAACATTTGAGAGTTAATGGAAGAAAATCTTCAGAAAAATCTTATTGAAACATAGAAGACATTTAAGGACAAAAATATTTCCGTTGAATGCTTTTATATGTTCTTAAATACCTTCGATTCTTTAATAGTCTGTAAACATTTTTCAAACAAAAGAATCAAAACTATGTTCAAATTTTTCCTTAATCTACTGTTACCTCAATTGGATTTTCTGCCTCTGTAATTTTTGCATCATTAATCATTACTACTTCTCCTTTCTCTTTTTGGGTGCTCCATACTTCGATTCCTTTCCAAGTTTTGCCACAATCATTTTCTAGGGTAGCTCCAATCAGCGTTAATTTTGCTTCGGGCTTTACCACTATTTTCCCACCAGGAGGAATGGAAATACGACAACGAATGGTTAATGCCCCTCCATCCTCTACGATAATATCACCTTCCAAATCCTTCTCACTATCCCAATAAATATTCTCTCCTTTTTTAATTCTAATCGTTTTGGAGGTATCATAATTACACCAAGTTCTTTTTAAAAGCGACCGAACTCGATAACTTTTATTCGCTAAATTATAATGAACCGTCGCAATTTGGCAAGGAGTCCAAGCGCCAGCATGTGCATTATAATCCATAATATTATTGGAAACTAGAGAGTCGCAAGCCGATCCATTTTTAGTATAATTCCAACAATTAGAATGTGCTGGAGTATCATCGCATCCGTCATTTTTTCCCCAACTGTGGCGCAAGCCAAGGCAATGCCCAAGCTCATGATTTAATAGTCGCTGCGAGTTCCAATGATCTAAAAATGGAATCTCTTCAGCCGTTTTCCATTTTGTAGCATCCATAAAATAATACCATGATGCAATCTTTGTCCATTTTCCAAAAGCCACTCCATTTGATGACATTTTATAGGTTTTAGAAGCAACACTATCCGCATGGAAGCCCATCATGAAAATATTCATCACCGTATCTTTTTGGATCCCATATTTTTTATAAACATCCTGAGTATAGATATTAGAATTAGCTCCATAATTAGTCATATGATATAATTCCTCATCATCATGAAAATAAATTCCATCATCATTTGGCACATCTTCACGAGGGGTCAGTTCAAATTGATAACACATTGGAAGAGCAGGCGTTTCATTTCCAAGAGGTAAAAACATTTTAGCATTTTGTCTTAATTTCTGATTGGTAGATTCTAGAATTTTTTTGACGTAAATTCGTCCTTGATTTTCGTCTGGAAAATTTCCTCCCCCTTCTCCATCTCTCATCACATGAAAATTCACTCTCACTATTTTAACGGGAGTGTGATCTAAATGCTCAGGATCAGGAGCGTAATTCATTTTAGTTTTGCATGCCGACCTCTTGGCATCTTGGTTGGGGAGACGAGCAACTGTGGCATCATCAAATTCTGCAGGAATAGGCGCTATTTTTTTCAAAAAAACTTTTTCCACCTTTCGATCACAAGAGGAAAATAACAATACACTTACAAGCGAAAAAATAAATAAAAATAAATACTTGGTCATATTTCTTAATTTGTTGATTGACTAAATGCTCAAAGAATTCTTTTTCTTAGAAATTTTGAATTAAATCTTATTTTTGTGAAAAAATAAAAATATTATCCATGAAAAAATTTATTCCTTTTCTAATCTTGACGTTCCTCTGGAGTTGTGGTAACGGTGATATGTCTGGCAAAATTGCACAATTGGAAAAAGCTCATGCTGAAACTCCAACTACAGAAATCAAAAAAGAATTACTGGCAAGTTATACAACTTATCTTAACGAAATAAAAGATGATGCAAATTCTTATTCACAATTTGCGCACAAAAAAGCGATGCTTGAAATGGATTTGAATCAATATCAGAATGCCGCGACCACCCTTTCCGATGCTATCCAAACTCATCCAACTGCAGATAATGCCAATGATAATATTGGCCTACTCAGTAGTGTATTAGTAAATCATGTGAATAGCAAAAATTTACAAGAGGCTATTGATAGTTTTAAAAAATTATATCCAGATCCTGCAAAAGCGAAAAGCACATTTTCCCCAATCATTAAAAACCTAGGTGAAACGATGTTGGATGAGAAAACGGGGAGTTTTGATCGATTAAAAGTTAGGGATTTTATTAGCCTAGCGAGAATCCAAGCAGGCATCGTAAAGAATGATGACGATGTGCAAAAATCACTTTTCAATGCAGCTAACATGTCTGTCGCAACCAAAAATTTTGACCAAGCAATAGCAGTATATGATTACGTTTTAGCGCACCCTGATGATTTTTCTAAAACATCTACTGCTTTATTTTTAAAAGGATTCACTTACGATGAACACTTGAAAAATTTTGACGAAGCAAGAAAATACTATGAAGAATTCTTGGAGAAATATCCTGAAGATGGATATGCTGAAAGTGTGGAAGCTTCCTTGAAGAACTTAGGGAAATCAGCGGAAGAAATTATTAATTCGTTTGGAAAATAATCGGAATATTGAATAACTAACAAGGAATTTCGAAGGAAGTAATATTTATGCTTACTTCTAATTTGATCATTCCTTGTTGGTTATTCGATATTAATTCTATTTACACCAATTTAACCTCTCCTTCTGCATAAGGATCCAAGGCTACTCCTTCCACCTTTGCCGTAGCTTCTACCCGATAAGAAGAATTCACTCCACTTGCCCATTTAGCTGCTTTGACTAAGCCTGCCGCAAAGATATTTTTATCTTCCATTTCGTCCATTTCAGATTTTACAATATCAAAAGGAATAGAAAAATCAATTTCCACAAATTCATTAGCTGGAATTAAAAAGGCATTCGTCAATTCGATTTCACCTAAAATATATTCATCAACTAATTTACTTTTCCGACGTCCTCGGCTATATTTTTCAATTAATTTCAAATTTATCTTTTTCACCTTTTGCTCATTCATACTTCTAAATCGAATTTTACCCGTGACACTTCCCGCTGATTCAAAAATTTCCTCAGGTAAAATGAGTTCCAATTTTGCTCCTTCGATAC
>CAYGRM010000286.1:0-8947 GCA_964352225.1 uncultured Saprospiraceae bacterium
GTAATTTTAGGTTATGAATAATAATTTATTGCTTATTCAAGTAATGAAGTTGCTAAAAGTTAATCCTCCAACTTACATGAAACGCATTTTAGTAATTGAAATTCAACTATCTTTCCCAAAATTATCAAGCTGTAAATCTTGCTTCGAGCTGTGAACTTATAAATATTAGCAGCGTTGCAATTGATGTTATATTTCACCTTTTTTTATCCAAAAGACTAAAAATAATTTTAGTTGGAATAAACTTCCCCCACAGTATGAAATCAAAAAGTTATCAATTACTCATAGAATATTTTCAGATTTCGTTAGGAATATTATTAGCTAGTGTTGGGTTAAAAGCATTTTTGTTACCAAATGGTTTTTTGGATGGAGGAGTTACTGGGATTGCCATTTTAATCAATACGCAATGGGAAGTTAATGTGTCTTATCTGTTGATCGCTCTTAGCCTTCCATTTTTATTGTTGGCGTATTTCACGCTTTCCAAAAGGATACTTATTAAGTCCATCATCAGTATTATTGGTTTAGCCATCTTTATTGAATTTGAAACCTTTTCACCGATTACCGAGGATAAATTATTGATTTCAATTTTTGGAGGTCTATTGGTTGGGCTGGGATTGGGAATCACTATTCGAAATGGGGCAGTACTCGATGGAGCAGAGATACTCGGCGTTTTTTTGAATGATAGATTTAATTTGCCGATCGGTCAAGTCATCTTGTTTTTTAATATTATCCTATTTGGGATCACGGCATTTGTACTATCTACCGAGATCGCCTTGTATTCTATTTTGACTTATATCGTAACGGCGAAGGTGACCGATTTTGTGATTGAAGGTTTTGAGGATTTTATCGGAGTGATGATTGTTTCTTCTCGGTTTCGGGAGATTGAGAAAAATATCATTGAAAAAGTCGGGGCAGGCATGACCCTCTACAAAGGGGAAAAAGGATATGGCAATAATGGTGAGTTAAATGAATTTATGATTATTCATACGGTCGTCAATCGGATTGATATTCGAAAAGTTCATCAAGTGATTGATGAAATTGATGAGAATGCTTTTGTGGTAGAGTATGATGTCAATAATATTAAGGGGGGTGTTTTAAGAAGATATTTAGATCGGAAAAAAGAGCGGAAACTAGATCCTAACTTGTTTTCTGGAACTGAGAATTAGAAGTAAAATTAATACATCAAATTTTTGATGTTATCCATATAACCTCGACTCACTCTGACGACATCTCCATTTTTCATTTTTACGTCATAGCTACTGACGTATTTTTCGACGCTTTCAATGAATTGCAGATTAATTACCGACGAGCGATGAACTCGAATAAAAAATTTAGGATTTAATTTTTCTTCCAATTTACTGATGCCATAATTACTTAGATAATTAGATTGATCGACCACTAATTTGGAATAATCTCCATCTGCTTCGATTCGGATAATATCTTTTACGGCAATCGTGATGAGTTTTTTTCCTGACTGAACAAGGATGCGATCTGGAAAATTTTGCTTTTCCATGATGACGTTTTCAGCTAGCGGAGTAATTGTAAGAGCATTGTTATGTTCATTGATTCGGCTTACTGCTTTTTGAAATCTTTCTTTGGTGTAAGGTTTTAACAAATAATCAACTGCATGAACTTCAAATGCTTTTAATGCGTACTGATCGTAAGCCGTGGAGAAAATAATTTGAGGAATTTCTTCTAAATGGGGGAGTACTTCAAAGCCAGTCATTCCAGGCATTTGAATATCTAAAAAAATCAAATCAGGTTTGAACTCATTGATGATTTTAATG
The DNA here is from genome assembly GCA_964352225.1 of uncultured Saprospiraceae bacterium. Classification (GTDB taxonomy): domain Bacteria; phylum Bacteroidota; class Bacteroidia; order Chitinophagales; family Saprospiraceae; genus CAJQQY01. The sequence continues at coordinate 1,785 of CAYGRM010000286.1, forward strand.
GCATCCACTCCGTTATTGGCTTCTCCCATCAAGATTAGATTTGGGTAATCACTCAGGTATTCCTTGATGAGTTTTCTCCCTGCTGACTCATCATCGATAATCACTACTTTCTTCATATGGAAAATTCAATTTTTAATCCTTGCGGAACATTATCAGATATTTTCATTTCACTTCCATACATTTTTTCCAACCGTAATTTGGTATTGGTTAATCCAACGCCGACGTCAAACATTTTACTTTTATCCGCAACCCCAACGCCGGTGTCTGAAACTTCAAACTGAATTTTTTCTCCCACTTTCTGAATCCGAATGGAAATTTCTCCGCCTTCAATCAATGAGGCTAATCCATGCTTTAAAGAATTTTCTACCAAGGGTTGTAAAATCATCGGAGGTACTTTTTCTTTTCTAATATTTTGCGGAACATCAACGATAATTCTAAGTCGATCTTCAAAGCGAGCTTTTTCTAAATCAAGATATTTTTCGACAAACTCTAATTCATCTTCCAATGGAACCAATTCTGTTTTGGTAGCTTTTAATTGATATCGAAATAGGTCAGAAAGTTTGGCAATGAGCTCTCTAGTTGCTTCATTTTCAGAAGGAACAGATGCGCTGATAGTATTAAATACATTGTATAAAAAATGTGGATTTAATTGTGCTTTCAATGCCGACAATTCGCTTTTCAAAGCTGCTTCTGATAAGGCCGCTTTTTGTTTTAAGTGACGTTGACTAGTGTGATAATATTCATAAGAATGCAGTAACCCAAATTGCAAGACATAAAACAAGGCAGGAATATAAAGATCCCAAACTGATCCACTTCCGTCTAAATGAAACCAGCCTATGGATTCCGCTAGAAAGTAATAAACTTGTTGGCAAGTGATTATCCAAAATGGTAGGATTGCCAAATGAATAAGTGCTCGTTTTTGGAGAGATAGATTTTTTAATCGTCTAAAAATTAGCCACCAAACTGGAAGTGAAAACAAAAGTATAGTAAAGTATTGTAACCCAGACTGCCGCATAATATAAATAGGATGGAATAATTCACTAAGTGATCCTGTACCGTCATAGCGGTTAAAATACAGGGTTATATAATAGACATAGGCAAAGAAAAAATAAAACCCAATGACCACTAATATTTCATAGCGATAAACTCCAAAAGTCTTTTTTTGCAAAAACGGATTCATAAATTTTTTTTTGTAAAACTAATATTTTAAAAAAGGTTTACGTTGACTCAATGCTGAAAATTACTTTAACTGATGTTACGCGCCAGGATTTAGATACTTGTTTCCCTACTTTTTTTTCTTGATGAAAAAAAGTAGCAAAAAAAATCAAGGCTGTATTCTTTTTTTAACGGAAAATCGAATTCCAAAAGGCTAAACAGTTTAAACTCGACCGTCTAAGAAAATCTAATCTCTCCTTCGTCGAGAAGATTTTCTAAGCCGACCTCAAACAGTAAACTGTTCTTAACGCCTTTTTAAACCCAATTTTCCTAAAAAGAATAAGGCCGAGCATTAAATGGTAACATTCCTTTTTCAAATTGAAAGGAAAACGTGACGATTTATATAAGGTCTTGATTTTTCTTACTTTTTTTTATTAAGGAAAAGTAGAGAAGTGGAGGTTTTAAAAAGTACGTAAATTTATTCAGCTTTTTTCTCTTCAAATACCCACCAAGTTTCTCCACTTGAAGGATGAAAGCTTACTTTTAAGATTCCATCATTCGCTTGAATCAGATATCTTCCTTTGATGTCAAGGTATTTATCATTTTGGGTGGCATTGAATTTTCCATCAATATAATTGAATACAACTCCATTGGAAAAGCTGAGTTTAATGTTGTATTTCCCTTGGTTGACTTCCGAAGAGGATAGAATTTTTTCTGCGAATATATTATTTGAGCTTCCAGCTTTTTCTTTTTTGGGTTGCTGGGATTTTTTCTTTTTTTCCACTTTTGGATGATCGTAATCATTATCTCCAAATCCGTCTAAAGCAGCAGCTTCGGCGGTGGTATAAATTCTTAAGCGTTTTTGCTCAATCGTAAATTCCTCAGATTTGAACTTTCGATAAGAGGGATAAATAGTCAAGTGTACATCGCCTTCATAAATCACAGCATTGTCAGATTTTATAGTTTCCTTATTTTTTTTCGTCAAGTAAACCTTATAGGTAGTTCCTGCTGGATAGTGAATTAGTTGCTCTGTTTTTCCATCCAAACTTTCTACCACAAACGTTACATAATCATTGGTCTGTTCTTTTCCAAAAGAGGTAAGGTAAACAGCGCTAATCAAAATAGAAATTAGAATTAATCGAAGTTTCATAATTATTGTTTTTTAAAATTTGATAAAATAATACCTCAAAGTTAAGGGTAACCCAACCTCACTTTCTACTAGTTTCCGACGAATGGACAAATAAGCCGTTGAATGACATTTGATGTTATTCATCGAAGCAATCTGCTACTCACCGAATTCCACTATTAATATCAATTCATTTCCATCAACTTTGAATTATCAAATTATTAATGACTTCGTAAAACTTAATTTATCATGAAATTTCAATTACAAAAAATTATCACCTTATTACTCATCTGTATTTTTAGCCAATATCTAAATGCCCAAATTGGTCAAATAAAAGGAATGGTTTCAGACGAAAAAGAACCTTTATCTTTTACCACAATTATTTTAAAATCTGCAGCTGATTCTTCGATGGTCAAAGCAGAAATCACTTCCGATAATGGAAGTTTTGTTTTTTCTAACATTACATTCACAAAATATTTTGTAGAAGTATCTTATGTTGGAATGAAAGATTTTAGCTCGGATATTTTCGAACTAAATCAAGGAATATTAGTACTTCCAAAAATTATTTTACGACCTAATTCCAATGAGATGCAAGAAATAGAAGTGGTTGCTAGGCGTCCGATGATTGAAGTGCAGGCAGACAAAACGGTGTTCAATGTGGAGAATACTTTGAACTCGACGGGGACGAATGGTTTTGAACTTTTGAGAAAAGCGCCAGGAGTAATTATTGACAATAATAATAACATCATTCTCGAAGGGAAAACTGGCGTACAGATTTTTATCAATGGAAAACCATCACCTTTGGCAGGTGAAGATTTGACTAATTTTTTGAGTACGTTGCAATCTTCTGATATAGATAAAATAGAAATAATTACTCAACCTTCTTCCAAATATGATGCAGCTGGAAATGCAGGGATCATAAATATTCAGCTAAAAAAAGACAAACGATTAGGAACGAACGGAACTGTTTCAGCAGGTTATGCTTATGGAAAAAATGGTCGAGCTAACTCTTCGATTAGTTTAAATAATCAAACCAAGACTTCCAATTTTTTTGGAAGCTATAATAATAGTTTTGGGGAGACCTTTGATTTTATGAATTTAGATAGAATTCAAAATAACGTTCGTTATGATTCTAAAACTGAAAATCTGCGAAATTCAACATCAAATAATTTTAGAGTTGGGTTTGATTTTTTTTCAAAAACGAATCACACTTTTGGTATTTTGTTGAATGGTAATTTTTATGATGTTACTAGAAACGGAGAAACTACTACTCCAATTATTCCTCAAAATTCAGGCGAGTTAGTGCAGGTTTTAGCAGCACGAACGGTAAGTGAAAATGAGAGTGTTAACTTAGCTGGAAATTTGAATTATAAATTTGCAGATACTTCTGGTCATGAATTATTAATTGATTTAGATTATGGAAAATATGAAAGAACCAGAACTAGTTTTCAACCCAATACCTATTTTGATCCAACTGGGGAAATACTTTCAGTTGCTGATTATCGAATGTTGACACCAATCAATATTGACATCATTACAGCTAAAGCAGATTATTCGCAAAAGTTTTTTGGAGGGAAATTAAGTTTTGGTGGAAAATATTCCATCGTGAAAACTGATAATACTTTTAATTTTTTTAATGTGTTCAGCGGAGAGGATGTATTGAATTCTGAAAGAAGTAACACATTTGAATACACGGAAAATATCAATGCTGCCTATTTTAATTTTTATCAAAAAATAAATAAATGGACGCTGCAAGCTGGGCTAAGAATGGAGCAAACTATTTCAGAGGGAAACTTGATTAGCACTCAAATTAATAGTGATGATAATGTAAAAAGAAATTACTATGATTGGTTTCCGAGTGGCGGAATCACTTACGCCCCTACCTATAAAAACTCTTGGGCACTAAATTATAGTCGTAGAATTCAACGACCTAATTATGCTTCACTTAATCCATTTGAATATCAATTAGATGAGTTGAGTTTTTCCAAAGGGAATCCATTTTTGCAACCTCAATACACTAATAATATTAAGTTATCTCACACCTACAAATATCGTTTGACGACTTCCTTGAGCTATAGCCGAATCAATGATTTCTTTGCCAATGTAACTGAAACACAAGGTGAAACTCAAAACTTTTTGATCACTAGAAATATTGCAAATCAAGAAGTTTGGAATATTGGAATTAGTCTACCTGTTGATCTAAATAAATGGTGGAGTGTGTATGCAAGTGTGAATGCGTATCATTCTTCCTATCAAGGAAATGACGACAAATTTGTTTCGGTAGATCAAACTACCGTGAGTCTTTATGCCCAGAATTCATTTATCCTACCGAAAGATTTTCGTTTAGAAATTTCAGGATGGTTTAGTTCTCCATCGGTCTGGGGCGGGACTTATTTGACTAAATCAATGGGGTCATTGGATATTGCGATTCAGAAAAAGTTTTTGAATGATCGATTGTCTCTCCGAGTTGCTGCAAGTGATATTTTATTTACTTCGTTTTGGCGAGCGGACATGCGATTTGGAGATTTGTACATTGATGGAAGTGGTGGTTGGGAAAGTCGACAGGTGAAAGTTAATTTGAGTTATCGATTCGGCAGAAATGAAATCCGTAAGAATCGAAACCGAAAAACTGGTTTGGAAGAAGAAGGGAAAAGAGCAGGTAACTAAAAAAGATAAAGCTGATTTTAAAAACCAGAAGTCCTTCCAAAATATTGAATTGGAAGGACTTCTGGTTATTTTAAAATTTAAAATTTCATTTAATCATATTCCGAAATAGTACTCAATAATTCCTCAATACTAAATGGCTTGGTTATAATAGAAACTCGTTTACGATGCAACTGTGCTAAATCACAAAGTGGGTTATCTGAAATACAAATAAAAGGAATATTTCTAGTCTCTTTATTTTTTCTCAAAGCAAGGATTACGTCCCAACAATCTAAATCTGGAAACTGACTGGCACATATAATTACATCAGGTAAGGTTTCTTTAGCTTTGGTAATTCCTGAAATCCCATCATGACTATATCCCGTATGGAACCCTTCAATGGAAAGTATTTCTTCTAAAGAATCTCTTAGTAGCTCATGACCTTCCAGAATTAATATAGATTTAGCTTTTGCCTGGTTCATTTGTAATTTAATATTTCCTACAATATTTCTAAAAAAGAGAGGGTATTTTGATGACAAAAATCACTATGGATGGTGATTTTTGTCAAGAAACCATTATTTAACTTTTCTAGAATAGAAAAATAAGAACCATTTTATTCATTTTATTAAAAACCAACCACTATACCTAAGGTCGGTAAAGTTGTTCCTTGATTATCGGTTAACGTTTTTAACTGATATTGCTGCTCATTAATTGGCGCATTGGGATTAATAATGGTCGGGTCACCTATCGGTGTTCCTTGCTCATCTAATGGCACATCTAGCACTAAGAATTCAGTAGGAATGGTTGCGCCGAGCAAATTTTGAATATCTAAATATAGATTCAAATCCCATTTTTTGAAATTCCATTTTCTATCAACTCGAATATTCAAGTTTGTGAAATTTCCTTGTCGTTGGGTGTTCAGCAAGTTGTAATTTGGAAGTGCTCTTCCGTTGACATCCCAATTACTAACCAATGCTGAATTGACATTATCGAAAGGGGTAATGGGTAAACCTGTTTGCAATCGCCAATTAATTCCCACTTCCCAGTTATTTTTAAAGCTTTTTCCTACGGTCAAGTTAAGGATATGTCGAGCATCCCAAGCAGAGGGAACAAAGTCTCCATTTTTATCTTCGAATTCACTCCACCCTAAAGTGTAAGAAGCGATGCCGTAGAAACCTTTGTAAAGTCGTTGTTGGAATAATACCTCCATTCCGTAACTTCTTCCTCTAGCGGTGGAAACTGCAGGTTCATTTCCAATCACTCCAAAGTCACCTCCCAGGTTTGCCAAGGAGATGCTATCTCTCAAAAGGAAAGGGTAGTCACTATAAGTTTTGTAATATCCTTCCAACGTAATTTTGGAATTAGAGGCAGTATTATATTCTATCCCTCCTACGAGGTGATTACTTTGGATATATTTTACGCCATTATTTTTATTGACAAATTCTCCATCTTCTTGATATCCCAAAACGGTGTAAGGAGGCAATTGATAATAAACCCCAGTATTGAAGTTTACAGAAAATCTTTCACTCAAAGCGTAGGCAATAGATAATCTTGGAGAAAATTGTTCTAACAAATTAGCCATCTCATCAGAATAAGAATTTCCATCCATTCTAGCCCCCAACGAAATGATTAATCGCTCTTGCATAAAATTCCGACTTACTTGACCAAATACGCCATATTTGTTCATGTTGAAATCAGAATTGAAAATAATTTCTTGCTCCCCAGAATTTGTAAATATCTTGTTATAAGTTCGGTTGTTATATTTTACAAATTCGTAAGCAACACCATAATTGATTTTATAATTACCAGTACGAATGGTATTTTCAATTCTTAATTTATTTTCAATTTCTTGAGATCGATAATCGAGAATCAAATTATCTTCCGAAGATTCATCATTGTCTCGATATTTAACTGCTTCGTTATTCAACATATTTCTACTCAATACAAAAGTCCAATAACCATTGTCTCGATATCTTTTATAGACTAAGCCATTGGTATAATTCCATTGAGTATTGACAGGGAGAAAACCAAGTTGAAATCGTTGAGTTTCGGTTTCGTTGGCATCCAAGTTTAATTCAAAATCATCAATGGCACCCAAACCAATAAATGTAAATTCGTTTTTATTGTTGGGTTTGTATTTCACCTTTGCTTGGAAGTCATTGTAAGTAGGTAAAAAAGGCAGGCCAATGGCATCGAACAAAAACTGTAAATAGGATCTTCGTGCTGACAGTAAGAAAGT